>JBIOVA010000015.1:0-7576 GCA_044867485.1 Lacipirellulaceae bacterium
CCGGGGATATCGACGATCTTCTTGTCGGGATAGAGAAACTGCGGCTGGCCGCCGGCCTTGTCCTTCGCCTCCAGCACCAGCGTGGTGAGCCCGCGGTGGGCCGTCGTGAGGCTGGCGGCCAGCCCCGCGGGCCCGGCGCCGATGATGACGACGTCCCAATTCGGCAGATTGCCGAAGTCGATGTTCTCGTCGAGCTCGGTGACTTTGAAGTCGGACATGGGCGGGTAGGGCTGGAGACTGGAGACGGGAGGCTGGAGGTCAGACCGGGGAAAATGGGGTGCGAAGATGTTTTCGCATGGGGGTGCGGGATTGTGAAGCGGATACGGGGGACGCGGCGACAAAAGGTCGCCGTTGGGCCGTTTTTTGGGGTCCGGAGGGAGTTTTGTGCGCGACGGCTTGAGGGCTCATGCCTGCGGGGGCCGTTGGTCAACCGAATCTTGTTTTTGCAAGTTTGGCGACTCTGGAAAGGCTGCCGCGGGATCGGCATTCTTTTCGATCAAATTGCGCAAGTTGAGCAACTCGCTCATGTCGCGCACGGATTTTTTTCGCGCGCCTTGTTGGAAACTCTCGAAGGGGGCCAAGATGGCCAACTCGGCCAAGTTGTTTTCTTGGCCGCCTTGATGGAAACATCCCCTAAATTTTGTCGCGAAGTGCATTTTTGGCGACATAATTCCCTCGTTCGGGGGGTGATCACGCGGCCCGGTAGGGCGCAGGTTTCAACCGGCGCGCAGCATGAGCGCTGGCGCGCAAGCCCATCGAGCCCGTGCGGAATGGCTTTGGAGTCAGGTTTTCAAAGAGCGGTCGGGCTTTCTGTTGAGTACATGTGTACACTACACGGTGGCGCGGCCAAAAACTAGTCCATGGGGAAAAGTTTTTAACCACTCATCGGCGCTAACTAACGCGAAGGGAAAGGGAGAAATCTACGCCGAGACGAGGCGCTGAGGAGGGAATGCAGAGAGAGGGGGAAGGAATTAGCGAGAGAAGGCGCGAGGGCAAGGGCGAAGGCGGATCATTCGAGGGGGAAAGGCGGATCTGGCGGTTTTCCGTGGAGAAAAAAGCTGCAATCAATCCACGCACAAATGGATGGAACTAGCGAGGGGACTGTGGCATCCTAATGGCATTTGCGATCTAGCTAGGTCGGCGCCGGCCGTGGACATTCAGCGGACCTCGAATTGGGTACATCGCTAACTCGGCGAGGGTGAGGATGACATCTCGACTGATCGGGCGCGTTCTTGGACTTGCCACGATGGCGCTGGCAGCAGCCACATGGGGCGGTGCACGTCACTCGGCGGCCCAGTCACCGGCAGCCAAGGAGTCCCCCGCGGACTTGGAAGCTGAGCGGAATCGGCTGGCGGAGGAAGCGCGGCGGCTGGACAGCGAAGGGAACTATGCCGAAGCGCTCGTTGCCGTGGAAGGCGTGCTCGATCTGGGTGACCGGGCGACGCAGCGTTCGTATTTGGAGCAGGCGCTCGCCATCGATGAAAAGGCGTTTGGCGCCGTCAATATGGCGACGATGCAGGACGATGGCTACTTGTCGGCGGACGAGATCGCGCTGATGCCGCTGGGCGGCGCGGAACTCGTCGTGCTGAGCGCGTGCGAGTCGGGGTTGGGGCAGACGGCGGGCGGCGAGGGGATGCTCGGCATTCAGCGGGCGTTCCAGGTGGCGGGGGCGCGGTCCACGATCGCCACGCTGTGGAAGGTGAACGACGAGGCGACGCGGCGAATCATGGAAGAGTTTTACCGCAACTACCTCACCAAGAAGATGTCGCCGCTGGAGGCGCTGCGAGCGGCGCAGCTTTGGGCGCTGAACAATCCCGACCTTGTGCCGCGCGGGGCTGACCCGCCGGCGGACGCCGAGAGCGTGCGACGGCTGCCGCCGAGATATTGGGCGGCGTTTACGCTGTCGGGG
Source organism: Lacipirellulaceae bacterium (assembly GCA_044867485.1). Classification (GTDB taxonomy): domain Bacteria; phylum Planctomycetota; class Planctomycetia; order Pirellulales; family Lacipirellulaceae; genus Lacipirellula. Next base: position 1,910 of record JBIOVA010000015.1, read on the forward strand.
GATTGGCGTTAGAGCCGGGCTCGGCACATGGCTCGGCGCACACCAATCATTCGATGATTCGCAAAGTTCTCGTGAACTTGCCGGAACGTGCGGCCATTTTCAGCAACGATTTTTGGGCCAATTTTTGTGCGGCGTCGAAGGCGGGAATCTCGGCCCCGAAATCGCTTCTGCGGCGTGGCGGGCCCTTGGTTTTGATTCCCTGAGGCGGGGAGTGGTATACTAAGGAGCGAGAACGACTAGCCGAGGAGCTCTGCCATGACGGGACAAATGCTTCGACGGGCGTGGGCAACAATCGGCCTGTGCGCCACTGCCATGGCGACGCCGCAGACCGTCGTCGCCCAGGCGGCTTATGGCGGCGGCGGCTACGGGCAGACGGCCTATGGCGGCTATGGCCAACAGTCGGGGTATGGGGGCGGCTACGGGCAACAGTCCGGATATGGCAGCGGGGCGTTCGGCGGAGGGCAGGGGGGCGGCTTCGGCGGCGGTTACGGCGGGATGGCGAACGCCGGCGGATTCGGCGCAGGTGGAATGAGCAGTTTTGGCGCTGGCGGCATGGGCGCCCAAGGCGGCGCCTTTGGTCAGACTAGCATGATGGGCGGCGGAATGGCTGGCGGCGGCATGTTTGGCGGCGGCTTCGGACAGCAGCAAGGCGGCCGCGCGGGGCAACGCAACTTCGTCGGACGCGACGCGACCGAAGTGCAAGCCGGCTTTCAGAACCAGTTCGGCGCCCCGCAGCAGGGCGGCCAATTCTTCGCCGATGTGGTCCAGAACTTCAACGACCTCCGCGAGCAGCGCCGCCGGTGGCGGGATCGCCAGAACGCCCCGCCGCCCGTGCGCGTCCAACTGCGGCCCGCATTCGACTTGCCCGTGCGCGGCATGAACGCGGAAGTCGTGTCCGGGTTGCAAACGCGGGTTAATCAGATGCTCGAGACGCGCGGCGTCGGGAGTGCGCAGGTCGAGTCGACCGAGCAGGGCGTCGTGCTCACCGGCAGCGTTGCCAGCGATCACGATCGACGGCTCATCGCCGTCCTGGCGTCGTTGGAGCCGGGGGTAGCGCGAGTCGATAACCGCCTAACGGTGGCGACCCCGACAGAGCCTGCCCCGGTTTCAGCGTCGACGGCGCCGGAAAACTCGCAGTAGGAGTTGTCGTCGACGCCGGAGTCTCGGCGGGCGGCGCCGCCGTCGTGACGGTTGAGAGCGCGCCGGGCGTTGCCATTCCCGGCATGTGCGGCGTTGTGAAGACTTGCTGGCTCGCCGCAGTTGGCGGCCGGCGGAATGGGCTGCCCGAAGGCGCGGCGAGTTTCTTGGGCAAGCCGATCGTCGTTGTTTGAAGCGGTTCGGCGTCGACCATCGACGCCGCCTCGGCGGCTTCCGCGCCTGTCGAGTCGCCCTGGAAACTGGCGCGTTGCACGCCGCCCAGTGCGGGCGTCTCGACGAATTGCGGGCCATTCATCGCCGGCAGCGTTGGCTCCGGCGGTCCTGCTAGATAGTGCTTGGTTTGCTCGCCGACGACGGCCGCGCCGCCCTTGGGCTCGAACTTGGCGATCAGGCTCACCTTTCTCTGCGGCCCGCCAATTTCGTCCCACGGCAGCCACACGCTGTACGACGCGCCCAGTTCATTGCCGCTTTCGTGGATCGCAAACTGCTCGGCGGGGAAGACGTATCGCCGCGTGGGCTGCGTTTCGTAATCCTTACGATTGGTCTCGTCGAACGCATACACGACAAGCTGGCCGTCGACGCGCACCGGATCCTGGGAGCCGTTCTTGAAGAACGACAGGCGGCCGCCGAAGCCGCGCTCCGACTTTTGGCCGGCGCGATGGTGCACCGCCTCGGTCCACGTGGAGACGAGTCTCACGGGGACTTCGGGATCCGGTTTCCCGTCGCTCTTAAGTCCCACGGCGCGGCGCACGTCCCACGACGCGAATTTCCAGCGATCGCCCTTGCCAAGGCTGCAACCGGTGCAGGCGACGAGCGCCATCACTATTGTGGCAGTCAACTTCATCGAGGTCACCGTCACTGAGGAGGCGCTTGCATCGGCGCGGGCGCCGGCGTTTGCGGCGGGTAGGCGTAGGGACCTTCCTCGGCGGGCGTGGGAACCACCATCTCGCCGTCCATCAACGGGGCGATCTGGCCCATCTCCTCGACCGGCATGCTCGGATAGATCGCTTCGGCCTCCGCGGCGCCGAGCGGATCGGTGCGGCTGCGCAGCCCCGCCGCACCGTGCAGGTCGACCACGTCCGACAGGCACCAGTTCATCCGCGCCGATTCGACTTGTTTGAGCCGTTCGGCTTCGGCCCGCGTGCGGACGACATGCGGCGTCAGCACGATCAGTAGCTCGGTGCGCACCTGCCGCGACGAATCGAAGCGGAACAGCGCGCCCACCAGCGGAATATCGGCCAAGAGCGGCACACGACGGTGCAGGGCCTCGTCCCGCTTGGTCAACAACCCGCTGAGCACGACCGTCTGGCCGCTCATGGCGCTGACGGTGGTGAGCGCCTCGGTCGAGTTGATCCGCGGCACGTTGATCGGGTCGCCTTGCGGCGAGATGGCCACCGGGACGCCTTGATCGATGGGGCCTAGCTCGCGCTTGGCGGCGGAGACTTCCATGACCACGAGGTCGTCGGGGCTGATCCGCGGCCGGACCATGAGTTCCAGACCGACCGGCGTCGGCTCGACGACATTCTGCGTCTGCCCGGTGAGGGCGATGATTTCGCTGCGGGTGATGATCGGCACGATCTCGCCGACGAACGCCCGGCCGAACTGGTTATCGAGCGTCATGATCTGCGGCCGGCTGAGCACCTCGATGCGGCGCGATTCCTGCAGCGCCCGCAAGAGTGCGCTCACACTGTCGCTGCTGGCCGCCAGCACAAAGCCGCCGAAGCCGAGGTCCGGCGCGACGCGGTTGACGGCGAAGCTCGACAGGCCCTGGGCGCCGACGACCCCGGCGGTGGCGAGCGACGTGTCGCTTCCGGAGTTGGGCAGCCCTAGGGCAGGATTGGTAAAGTTGAATCCCGGCGTCAGCGTGGCCGTCTGAATCGTCTGCTGTGTGATGTTCGTGACGGCGCCGCCGGGCGACTGTGTCTGAGTCGTCGTCTCAATGTTTGCGATGTCGCCCAACAGGCTGCGGTCGAACAACACCGAATCCTGCAGGCCCAGTTCCACGCCGAATTCGTCCGCGTCGCCCAGCCGGATTTCGCCAATGAGCACCTGAATCATCACCATCGGCGCCTGTTCGTCGAGCTGCTCGATGATGGATTTGAGTTCGTCGAAGTAGGTGGGCGTGGCAGATACGATGAGGCTATTGCTGGCGATTTCGGCGACGACGACCACTTCGCGCTCGATCTGCGCGAAGGGGCTGATCACGCCGGGCGCCGTTTGCTCGATTTCGCGCTTGCGTTGAATCCAGTCCTGCAGCGCCAGCGCGACGCCCTCGGCCGAGGCGTTCTTCAGACGGTAGACGGTGTTGGTCCGGCTGCGGCTCTCGCCGGCGTCGAGCCGAAGCAGCACGGCCTCGACGACCAGCAGCTCTTCGTCGCTGCCGGCCACGATGATGCTGTTGGTGCGTTCGTCGACCGAGATGCGGAGTTGGAATACGTCGGCGTTGGCGCCCTGGGCCCCGCCGCCGGGACCTCCGCCCTGGTCCTGTGGCGCGCCGAACAGTTCCTGCAACGTATCGGCGAGGCTCACCGCGTCGCCGTTCTTCATCGTGATCACTTTCAGCTGGGCGACCGCGTCGGGCGGCTGGTCGAGCTGCTCGATCAGCGCCGCCATCAACGGCATGCTGTCCGGCGGCCCCGACACGACCAGGGCGTTAGCCCGCGTGTCGGCGTTGACCGTCATGTTGGACAACACGCCCGACTCCAGACGCTGGCGACCTTCGGCGTCGATCGTCACCATCCGCAGCAGCGAGGCGAGGCCCTCCTGGCGGCTGGCCGTCGTGGTGGCGGTCCCTTCGCCGCGGACGGCCCGCTGCAGCACCGGCGCCAGCGTCGCCGCCAGCGAGTGCCGCAGCTTGAACACGCGGAGCTCGTTGATCGACTCCCCGCCGGGCGCGTCGAGCTTGGCAATCAACGCGCGGACTTCCGCCATGTCGCTGGGCCCGGCCCGCACGATGAGAGCGTTGGTTCGCAGCTCGGCGATTACTAGCGCCTTGGGGCCAAAGGTCGCTGGCACGGCCTCATCCGCCGCCTGCGCATCGAACAATTGCGAGATCACCACCTGCGCCTCTTCGGCGGAGGCGTTCTTGAGTGGGAACACCTCGAACTGCGCCGTGCCGTCGGTCTGCGTCGGGACGTCGATCAGCCCAAGGATTTCCTCGGCCTTGTCCACGGTTGTCGCGGCGCCCACGAGCAGGACGGCGTTCGGCCGGCCCAACGGCAGGGCCATCAGCCGGCCGTAAAAGGACCCGAGCGTGAACCCGCCTTGGTCTTCCTCGGCCGGGGCAAACAGTTGTTGAAGCAATGTGGCGGCGGCCTGCGAGTCCACATGGGCGAGCTGTCGGACGAACAGCTCGGGAGCGCTGACGCTGGACATTGCCTCGATCTGGCGGATGACTTCCATGACCCGCTCAACGTCGGCCGGGTTGCCGCGGACGACGAACAGGTCGGTGCCTTCGATGTTGACGATTTCGACGGGGCCGAGCAGCTCGCCGGTGGCGGCGGCAATCGCGGCGGGGTCGGGCGCCTGGCCGGCGGGCACTTGCGCTTGCGCCAGCAGCATGTTGACGGTTTGGCGAATCTGCGGCGCCGCGGCCTGATCGGCGGCGACGACTTCCGTGGCGCGGTCGGCCGCAGGCGGGGCGTCGACGGCCGCGACGATCTGCCGCCAGGCGGCGAGCTGCTCGGGCCGGCCGACGATGCGGACCTCGCCAGACTGCAAATGGACGGCGACGAAGACCGGGGCGCCGTCGCCGGCATCGACCGGAAACCGCAGCCAGCCGCTGCCATCATCCGCCAACGGCGGGGCAGGGCGACCAAAGATTTTTTCCATCCGCTCGCGAAGCTGCGCGGCCGTCAGCGTGCGAAGCTGCATCCGCTCTTCGGCGGCGGGCAGCGCATCGGCCGGCGCTTGGGCGGGCGTCATCCGGTCGTCAACCGGCGGCAATTGCGCAAGTCGCACCGGAGCCGAGAGTTGCGGCGTGACGACGATCGCCGGTTGCGACGGTCCCGGCGCCGCGTCCTGGGCCCGCGTGCGTCGCAGCACGGGAAGCGCCAGACCCACGGCGATCGCGATCGCCGCCAATCCTGTCACGGTGCTCAGGGGACGAGGTCGGGGCACTGCCGGCGCCTTCCAGAAATTGCAATGGTCGCGGCGTGGCTTGTGCCTCTCAGGGCACACCGCCAGCGCACGCCGCGCGGCCTCACAACTGGAATAATCGGCAAACTCCTCCTGAATCGCCACCCAAAATCCACCCCGAAAGGGGGAGGACGCGGCGCCAGCATTGCCAGTAGGCGCTGGAGTGGCACGCCCTACGGTCTTCCGCAGGGCGTGGCTGAGGTGATTGGCCGTTCGGCGACGCTCCACGCCCTGCGGAAGACCTTAGGGCGTGTCACCCATGCTTAAGTCGACGGCTCAGACACCGGCGTTGCTTCGCCGAGGTTCTGGCCGAGGCGGATTTCGACCCGCCCGCTCGCCGTCTCGATCACCGCCCGTTGGCCTTCGATCTCG
>JBIOVA010000016.1:0-23401 GCA_044867485.1 Lacipirellulaceae bacterium
CGGACTGCTTCATGTCCGCAGGCGGCTGTTGCGGGATCACGATGTCGACGCGAAACCGTCGACAGCAAGCGGCCAACTCGGCGTCGTCGGGCCGCACGACGAAGACGGCCCGAGTGACGCGACTCCCACTCCATGCGGCCAGGGCGAACTCGACTAGCGGCCGGCCGGCTAGCGGCAGCAGCAGTTTGTGAACGCCCATCCGCTCGCTGCGGCCCGCGGCGGGAACGATGGCGAAGCTGCGAAGCATGCCGTTAGCGTAACGGCGCCCTCATGGCGGGCCAACTGGCGGGCAGAATGCAGTCAGAATGACGCTCGGAACAAAATTCCGGCAGCCACTAATAACGCACCGTCGTCTGCCATTGCTCGGCGGTGAGCGCGTCCGCGGGGCGGGTGACTAGCGGCGACGGCGGCAGTCCGGCGCCGGCTGCTTGGAGCGCCGCCACCCGAGCGGCCACTTCCGGTTGGAAGCGATTGATCGACAGCGATCGCTGGTAATCGGCCAGGGCCTGAGCGCGATCGCCGGACACTTCCCGCAGCCGACCCAACGCCGTGAGCGCGCGGCTGTTGTGCGGGTCGATCGACAGTGCTTCCACTAACCGCGCAGATGCTTGCTGCACGTTGTTCGACTCTTCCAGCAGCCGCGCCAGCTCGATGCGCGGATCGGCGAGCTTCGGGCTGCGGGCCGCCCAACCTTCCAGCAGACGGAACGCCGCGTCGGGCCGGCCCGTTTCGCTCAGGAGAACCGCCAGGCCGCGGTAACACTCGGCGTGGTTGGGATCGTATTCGAGGCATTGGTTGTAGAGCCGTTCGGCTTGGGCGAGGTCGTCCTGCCGGCCCGCGAGTTTGCCGCTTTTGTGGAGCGACGCCGCGAGGTTGTAGTAACTAGTTCCGGATTTCGGGTCGCTCGCGATCGCGCGCTGGAACTGGTCGGCGGCCTGCTGGTAGTTGCCCAGTTGGTACAGCCGCACGCCCTCAGCATTGAGGGCTTGGGAGTTCATCTGATTGCAGCCCGCGGCCGCCAGCGCCGCCAAGGGGAGGAGCGCCCCCAAAAGGGCGCGTCGGCGCCGGATTCGTCCGGCGGAGGGGTGGGCTGAGGCCATGGGGCGCACCTGGGGCGGATGGCTCGGGAAATTGCGGCGGGAGGGTACCAGCGGGTGGCGGGCGTCGCAACCCGGATTGCCGGCAGGACTTGGCGTTGGGACGGCCTCTTTTCGGGTTGCCGGGCCGCACGGGCGGCAAGTTTGCCCGGTCCGCACCAGTCGCACCAGCCGGCAACATTCGCCAATCGCGCAGCTTTTCCCAGGTGGCGTATTTTTCCCAGGCGGGAAGTCGATGACTGCTAGCGTTGCCGGCCTGCGATCCACCGGCAACCCGAACTCCCCCCCATTTGCCGCTTCCCCCTCCCCAGTTTGAGGAACTGCCAATGGCCGCCAAGAAGACTGCCGCCGCGAAGTCCGCGAAGACCGCCCCTCGTTCGTCGTCGCGTCCCAGCCGACGCCCGGCGAAGGACCGCAAGAGCGCCGGCCAGGAGTTGGTGACCATTGACCGCCGCCGCACGCCGCGAACGGCTGAGAGCGATGGCGCCAAGGCCGAAACTGGCCCGCCGGCCGGCACGCTCGAGCGGCGCAAAAAGGTGCAGCGTCGGCGGCAGATCGATCCGACCACCTGCGAGCGAGACTACTCGATTGAAGAAGTTGAGTTCATGAACGCCATGGACGACTACAAGCGCAAGAGCGGCCGGATGTTTCCCACCTGCAGCGAGGTGCTGGAGGTCATTCGCGACCTCGGCTACGTGAGGCTCTCATCCAGCGAGCGGACGCTGCTGGGCCTTGACGAACGGCATTCCGCCGAAGTGCGGCTCGACGCGGCGAGCGACGCGGTCGACGCGCTGATGGATGAGACGCTGTGAGCCCGACGGTCGATTCGCGTGCAAGACGCGTCGTGGCAAGTCACCCCTGAGAGCCTGACCTGAGGTCCGCCCAAGGATTGGCCGAAGGGTCTGACCTGGATTGACCGCAGGCGAGATTCTTCGGCTGACCTCAGAATGACCGGTGAGACTGAAACTCAAATTCACCGGTGGATTTCCGCGACTATGTCGCGGAGTTCCGTGATCGAGACGTCGGCCAGTTGCTTGCCGGCGCGGTCCAGATGCTCGTTGATCTTGACGGCCGTTTCCTGCATCACGCCGTGCGTCTCGGCTGAGCCGCCGGCGAGCAGGAAATTAGGCCCCCGCGTGATGCGGTTCGTGCCATCGTTGGCGTCGAACGCCAGGCCCAGCAGGCCGGCTTGAGCGGGTTTTCGGGGGCGTTTGGCGGCGTCCATGGCAGTTTTCTACACGGGTGCGCAGCGTTTGTTCAAGGCGGGGATGCAGTGCGCTTGCAACTCGGGGCGCCAACGCCTAACGCCCTGCGCTCGGCCGCCACTGGCGACCGTGCTCGGTTGCTCCCTCCCGTCAGGGAGGAGAGGATTCAACTATCGCCGGCGGCTCCAGGCGCGGAGGGCCTCGGCGGCCGCTTCGCGGCTGTCCTTCGACGAAGGCTTGAGCGGCATTTTCGGCAATTTGCCGGGGCCCTTCTTGTCAGTCTTTCCGGCGGACGATTCGCCCGCCGTAGCATCCTCGTCAGCGACGTCGGCATCGATCTCCGCCGTCTCGGCCTGAAGCGCCGCCGCGGCGAGATGCGCCGCATTGGTGTCGTCGATGCGAATCGTCTGCGTCTCGTTGAGCGCCGACTGATCGGGCCCCAGCAGCCACTTTGAAATGTCGTCCACGCTCGCGTCGCCGGATGGCGATTCGGCGACGCGTTCGACAGCTTGCGCCACGGTCTTCACCTCGGGACGCTTAACGTTGTTGATCCCGGTCGAGATCGTGATCATGAACTTGAGCGGCCCCACCGAGATCTCGTCGCCCGACGCCAGCTCGACTTCCCCGTCGATCTTACTGCCGTTGACGAGCGTGCCGTTGCGGCTGCCGAGGTCCTTAATCGACACGCGGTTCTCCTGGCGGAGGATCGCGCAGTGTTGTCGACTCACAGCGCTGGACCCGGCGCACAGGTGGCAGCTCTGGCTGCGACCGATCAGGAATTCGCTCTTCTTGACGGCGACTTTGGCGCCTGTTTTGGCGCCTTCCAGGACTTTGAGGATGACGTCCATTGCCCCAACCCTTGTTCTACTAAGACCGTCGTGCCCTGACGGTCACGCACGAGCGCGTCCCGTGGAGTCGCTTGCGCAACGCGCAGCCCCAACGACTCCGTTTTGTCTTTCTTTTTTGCGCCCCGGTCCCGTGCGCGGCGCGCAATCCGAACACACGCTTGCGTGTTTTGACTCAGTCGGGCCCCCCACGGCCCCGACTGCGAGGATAACACGCCAGCAAGTCGACGAAAAGCAAATGCTGTTCCGCCTGTGCCGGAATTCTAACAAGGGGCCCCTATTGACAAACCCCCCGCCAGAGGTATTTCGCGGTTGTCCGCACAACGGCCAAGGCGGCCCGTCGCCCACGCCCCTGGAAGCGGTGAAACTGTTCCGTGAGATGCTCGCCGAACCGCCCCTGCAACAGGTATCGGCCCGCGGGGGTCGGCACTCCACCGATTAGCGGCGGCGGGTCCACGACGGACTCGCGAACTTCGCCGCATGACCGTTACATCTCAGACAGGATTCCGCGCTCAACGACTGCGCCTTGGCAAGTTGCAACTTGAGCGCCGCGGCGAGACGAACGCGCCAGGGATCGATCAGGTCGCCAGGCGAAACAGACGCGGAGGCGACTTGCGAGATTCCCGGCAACTCAGGTGCGCAGCCGGAGGCGTCGAGCAACACGGCCCCGTGCTGCAGGACGGCGCCGCGACGGCGGCGCTGGGCGCTGCCGGCGATTTTCGCGGCGCCCTGCGTCGGCGTCGCGGGGACGACCACGTCGCGCGCCGTGCGCCGCGCAAAACAGAGAAACGGCTCTTCGCCCCGCGCCGAGACGGGATCAACCGGCGACAGCTCTCGTTGCAGCGAAGCCTGGACGCCGCACTCGCCGAGCACCGCGATGAGCGCCGAGTGGACGACGGCGTACAACTCCCCGGGCTCCTTCGCCAGAAGGTGACTGCTCGGCAGCGCCAGCGAGTAGGTGAGTTCGCGATCATGGAGCAGGGCGCCGCCGCCGCTGAGCCGACGCACCACAGTCGCGTTTCGGCTGGCGGAGTGCTGGTCGCGATCATCGTAGCGCTGGAAGTATCCCAGCGACAGCGTCGGCTCGCGCCACTGGTAAAACCGCACCGACGCGAGGCCCCGATCGGTCGCATCTTCCAACAGCACCTCGTCGACGGCCATGTTCCAGGCGCCATAGGCCGGTGGGTCGACGTAAAGGCGACAAGGCGTCATCGCGGGGAGTCCGTGGTCAGCGGTCCGTTGTCCGTGGCAAAGAACGATTGCACCCTCTCCCACAACGGACAACGGACCACTGACCACGGACATTATTGCATCGGGCAGCAAAGCGTTGGTTGCCGGGCCGCCTGCACTTCGTCCGGTCGGCTGATGAGCGTCGTGTGCGGCGCTTCGTGCAGCAGTTGCGGATCCTCGCCGGTGATGCGGAATAGCGTCTCGGCGAACGCGTCCAGCGTTTCCTTACTCTCGGTCTCGGTGGGCTCGATCATGATCGCCTCCGACACCGTGAGCGGGAAATACACCGTCGGGGCGTGGTAGCCGTAGTCGAGCAGCCGTTTGGCCAGGTCCATCGCGGCCACGCCTTTTTCTTGTTTGATCTTGGCGCCGCTGGCCACGAACTCGTGCATGCAGCGGTCGCCCTGCGGCACGGGGAGAATGTGCTTTACTCGGCTGAGCAGATAGTTGGCGTTAAGCACCGCGTTCTCGCTCACCCGCCGCAAGCCGTCCGGCCCGTGGGCGCGGATGTAGCAATAGGCCCGCAACAGCACGCCGACGTTGCCGAAGAACGAGCGGACGCGGCCGATGGACTTGGGGCGAGCGTGGTCGAGGCGGTAGGAAGGAGTCAGGGGACAGGAGTCAGGAGTCAGACTTGATGCCGCGCGGGTCTTGGCTCCTGAGGCCTGACTCCTGACTCCGGACTCCTCATGCCTAACCACGATCGGCGTCGGCAAGTACGGTGCGAGCTTGTCCGTCACGCAAATCGGCCCCGCTCCCGGTCCGCCGCCGCCGTGGGGGCCGCTGAAGGTCTTGTGCGGGTTGAAGTGCTGCATGTCGGCGCCAAAGTCGCCCGGCCGGGCGATGCCGAGAATTGCGTTCATGTTGGCCCCGTCGAGGTACACCAGCCCGCCGTGGGCGTGGACTTCGTCGGCGATCGCGCGCATGTTCGGCTCGAACACGCCGACGGTGTTGGGGTTAGTGATCATGAACACCGCAATGCGGTCGTCGAGCTTGGCGCGGAAGTCGGCCATGTCGACGCCGCCGTTCTGCATCGTCTTGATCGTGACCGTTTCAAACCCCGCCATCACGGCGCTGGCCGGGTTCGTACCGTGGGCGTTTTCGGGCACGAGCACACGGGTGCGCCGAGGGGATGAACCCCCCGGCTCGCTTGTGTCGCGAAAGTACGCCGCGGCCACGAGCAGCGCCGCGTACTCCCCATGGGCGCCGGCGGCCGGCTGCAGCGAGCACGCCGGCAGACCCGAGATTTCCGACAGGTAGCGCTGCATCTCGTAGAGCACGTGGAGCATGCCCTGGATCGTCTCGTCCGGCTGCAGCGGGTGCAGATCGGCAAACGCCGGCATGGCCGCGGCGCGCTCGTTTCGCTTGGGGTTGTACTTCATCGTGCAACTGCCGAGCGGATAGAAGTGCGTGTCGACCGACATGTTGAGCGTCGACAGGTTCATGTAGTGCCGGATGATTTGCGGCTCAGGCACTTCGGGCAGGGCAGGGGGCTCGGCCGCCAGCGCACTCTCAGGCAACAACTCCGCTTGCGGTTTAGCCGGCACATCGCACGCCGGCAAGCGCGCGGCGCGACGGCCGGACTTCGACAGATCGAACAGCAGTTGTGTATCGCGGGTATTTCGCATGCTTACAGCTGGTTCGTTCGGAAATGGGTCGCGGATGAACGCGGATTGGGCGGATTAGCGCGGATCGTTGTGTGAGGAAGTTGGGCTTCCATCGCTGCCCTCGTGCGATCTGTGCAGGCCTCGGGATGCGACGGCTAAGCCTGCGAGCAGTGCAGCGATCGGCAAAGCCCAGGTCGAGAATATCATGAGCTTGCTCGTACGATGAAGATGAATGATGTGAGGCAAGTCAAGCCAAAGTAGTGGCGTCAATGCCGCAATGAGTGCAAGTAAAATGACGGCTCTAATCCGGCGAGCTCTCGTGGCCTCTGGTAGTATTCTTCGTCGAATAAGCTCCATGGAAGCGATGGCGAAAACTGGGCAGAGAAACGTGTAAGAGGCAATCAAGCTCAATCGAACGAGTGAGGTGAACGTCGAGTTTCGCCCCGCGAGGATCATGGAAAGCAACAAGACAGCCAAGAATTGAACGTATAACAGCGTCCTGACGCTAAATTGAAACCGTTTGAACATCGTTAGCGAGTTTGGAAGCCCCGCCCTAAATTCTCATCCGCGTGCATCCGCCAAATCCGCGTGCATCCGCGTTCTATTCCGTCGTTTCATTTAGCAAGGGCGGGTTGTTGGCTGGCGGCGCCTACCAGTGTTTGCGCCAGTCCATCAAGTTCCTGTTTCGTGCGGCGCTCGGTCACCGCAATCAGCAGACAGTCGCTGAGTTCCGGATACCAGCGCCCCAGCGGCAGCCCGGCGAGGTAGCCGGCGCCGAGGGCCGTTTTCAGTAAGCTGTCGACGTCGTTCTCCGCGTCGCGGATCACGAATTCCTTGAAAGTCGGCGCCTCGAACGCCAGCGAGAACCGTTCGCGCTGACAGAGCTGCTCGGCGAGGTAGCGGGACTTTTGCAGGCAGAGGATTGCCGTTTCGTGCAGACCCTGCGGGCCAAGCTGCGCGAGGTACACGCTTGCCCGCACGGCAAACAGCGCCTGGTTCGTGCACACATTGCTGGTGGCTTTCTCGCGGCGGATATGCTGCTCGCGGGTTTGCAGCGTGAGGACGAAACACCGCTTGCCGCGGCGGTCTTTCGTCTCGCCGACGATCCGCCCTGGCATCCGCCGCACGAGCGACTGCTCGCACGCCATGATCCCCAGGTACGGCCCGCCGAACGACATCGGCGTCCCCAGTGTGTGGCCCTCCGCCACAGCGATGCTCGCCCCGTAGTCCGCCGGGCGCTTGAGTAGTCCCAAACTGACGGGGTCGAACACGGAAATCACCAGTGCGCCGGCGGCTTTCGCGATTGCGGCGACGCGATCGGCGTCTTCGACGCAGCCAAAGAAGTTTGGCTGCTGCAGCACAACTGCGGCCGTCTGGTCGTTGACGACGGCGGCGAGCGCGTCGGCGTCGATCACGCCGCCTGGGCAATCGAGGGCGACAATGTCGGCGTCGAGGTTCTGCAAATATGTGGCGATCGTCTGGCGATACTCGGGATGCAAGCTCGATGGCACGACGATGTGGGTGCGCTTGCCGCCGGCGTGCAGGGCCATGAGCACCGCTTCGGCCGCGGCGCTTGCGCCGTCGTACAGGCTCGAGTTGGCCACGTCCATGCCGGTGAGCCGGGCGATGAGCGACTGGTATTCGAACATCGCCTGCAGGTTGCCCTGGCTGGCCTCGGCCTGGTAGGGCGTGTACGAGGTGTAGAACTCGCTCCGCGAGCCAATCACATCGCACACGGCCGGCACGAAGTGGTCATAACTCCCGCCGCCGAGGAAGCACACCTTCTGGCCGGCGTGCTGATTTCCCGCGGCGAGCTGCCGCAAGTGCTGGTCGAGCTCCAGCTCGCTCATCGCCGGCGGCAGATCGAGCGCCCGGCCGAGCTTGAGATCGTCAGGAATCACGTCGAACAGTTCTTCGACGCTCCCGGCGCCGATGGCGGCGAGCATCTCGCGCTGGTCTTCGTCGGTGTTATAGAGATACGGCATGAATGCAAATGGGGAATGTGGAATGCGGAAAGGGGATGTCGGACGGTGTTGGCGATCGTACGCGGAACTTCAAACGGGGGCGTTACATCTCCCCATTCCCCATTTCTGCGTCTAGTGCCCTTCTTCCGCGCATTGTTTCTCGTACGCGGCGTGATCAAGCAGCTTGGCGAGGTTGGCGTCGTCCGTGATTTTGATCTTGGCGATCCAGCCTTCGCCGTACGGGTCGGTGCTGAGGACTTCGAGCCGATCGGGCAGAGACTCGTTGACGGCAATCACCTCGCCGGCGACCGGCGCGTAAACGTCGCTCACCGCCTTGACCGACTCGACCTCGCAAAACGGCTGCTCGGGCTCCACCTTAGCGCCCACTTTCGGCAGTTCAATGAACACTAGGTCTGTGAGCGCCTCGACGGCAAACGCCGAGATGCCGACGGTCGCGACATCGCCGTCCACCGACACCCATTCGTGCGTCTTGGCGTACTTCAAACTTTCGGGTTTCACGGATTCTCTCCCGACATGCTGTTGTTGTTTTCTCTCGCAAAGGCGCTAAGGCGCAAAGGAAGACGCTAAGAAGAACGAGGCAGTCACTCTGAATGGCCTACCCGTGAAGTACAACGCGACGGTCGCTTCATCACTTTTCTCTTCTTGGCGTTCCTGCTTTGCGCCTTTGCGTGAGATCTTAAGGCTCTACTTCCCGCGTTGGTAGAACGGCAGCGGCACGACCTGGGCGGCGTGGTGTTGGCCGCGGATGTCGACCGCCAGCGGCGTGCCCGGCGCCGCGGCGGCGGGTTTGACATAGCCCATCGCGATCGGTCGCTCGAACGTTGGCGAGAACGTGCCGCTGGTGACCGCCCCGGCCGGTTGGTCGCCCTGCAGGATGACGGCGCCCTCGCGCGCCGGTCGTTTGCCTTCGAGCTGCAGTCCGACGCGCACCGGTTGATTGTGTTCCTTCTGGCAGCGAACGATTGCGTCTCGGCCCGCGAACTCGCGATTCCGCAGGTTCACGGCGAACTCGAGGCCCGCCTGCACGGGGTTCACGTCTTCGCCGAGTTCATGCCCGTAGAGCGGCATCCCCGCTTCCAACCGCAGCGTGTCGCGGGCGGCCAGACCCACCGGCCCGCCGCCGACGGCCGCCGCGCGCTCGACGAGTTGCGACCAGATGCGCACCACGTCGGCGGCGTCGCAAATGATCTCGCAGCCGTCCTCGCCCGTGTAGCCGGTGCGGCTCACGAACGCGCGGTATCCCGCCGTGCGCGTCATCACGCCGTGGTAGTAGCGGAGCGAAGTGAGTTCGTATTCGGTCATCGCGTCGAGGGCTTCGATTGCTCGCGGGCCCTGCACGGCGATCATCGCGTACTCGCTCGTCTTGTCGTCGACCTGGGCGTCGAAACTGCCGCGTCGCTGGCCCAGCCACGCGGCAATCTTGGCGCGGTTGCTGGCGTTGACCACCAGGCCGTAGCCCGAGAGCCCGCCCTCGGGGAGGTAAATCTGGTAGACGAGCACGTCGTCGAGGACGCCGCCCGCATCGTTGCACATGAGCGAGTAGCGGACCTGCCCTGGCGTCATGTCGTCGATCCGACGGGTGAGGACCGAGTCAAGAAACGCCCGCGCGTCGGGGCCATCGATGGTCAACCGACCCATGTGCGAAATGTCGAACAGGCCGATGGCCCGCCGTGTGGCGTGGTGCTCGTCGACGATCGACCCGTACTGGACCGGCATCGACCAACCGGCGAAGTCGACCATGCGCGCGCCGTGGGCGACGTGCCAGTCATGCAGCGGCGTGCGGTTGAGATCGGGGTTGGCGTCCATCTGAAATCCCCCTCCCTTGCAGGGAGGGGCTAGGGGAGGGATTCCCGCCGTGCCAATCGTCCTTGGTGGACCACGCGCATAATGCCCGCAGCAACGCCGTCCAAGTTGGTCACGACATCGTCGTTCGTGACGCGAAACACGGAGAGGCCTAGCCCCGCCAAGACTTCGGATCGCTGGCGATCGTACGCTTCAGTTTCATTGTGGCTTTGTCCGTCGAGTTCGACGACAAGGTGCTCGTCAGCGCAGTAGTAGTCGACGATATATGGCTCGATCGGATGTTGGCGGCGGAACTTGAGTCCATCGAGTTGGCGACCGCGAAGGATCGACCCGAGGAGCTTTTCGGGCTCGGTCGGTGTATGGCGCAACGAGATCGCTCGATCTCGGGTGACCTTGGCTACGCGTTTCAGAGGGCGCATGCTCATGAGATTGCTTGCGAGGGCGAGAATCCCTCCCCTAGCCCCTCCCTTCCAGGGAGGGGGATTCATTCTACGGCGAGGCGCGGGCGCCGCCAGGGGCCCGCGCTAGCGCCGCCGCTTCTTGCCGCCTTTTCGCGGGCCCTTCTTCGTGCCGGGTTTCTTGGGGCCGCGCTTCGTGCTGGCGCGGCGCGAGGCGGAAGCGTCGGTCTTGCCGAGACGGCCCAGCAGGCGGAAGTCCAGTTCGCGGCGATCGACGTCGACGGCCGCCACCGCGACCCGCACCGGGTCGCCGAGCCGGTAAGAATTGCCGCCCCGCATACCATGAATGACGTGCCCGGCGCGGTCGTAACGGTAGTAGTCGTCCGTCAGGGCGCCAATGGGAACGAATCCCTCGGCCGGGAGGTCGGAGCCCGTGACGAACAACCCGTAGCTTTCGACCCCGGTGACGACGCCATTGAGCTGTGTGCCAATCTTGTCGGCGAGGTAGTTGAGCAGCTTGACCTTGTTGAGCTCGCGCTCTGCTTCGGCGGCCCGCTGCTCTCGGTCGCTGCAGTGATCGCCGAGCACGAGCAGCGCCTCGAAATGCTGCTCCGGCGACCGGCCCGCTGCGAGATCCTCGATGAGCCGGTGGATCGTGAGGTCGGGATATCGCCGGATGGGCGAGGTGAAGTGCGTATAGCAGTCGCTCGCCAAGGCAAAGTGTCCCTCCTCCTCGGGCCCGTAAACGGCCCGTTGCATCGAGCGGAGCGCGGCGTAGTTGACAGCGTGTTCCCGCGGGTCGCCCTTCACGTCATCGAGCAGCTTCTGCAAGGCGAAGCGGCTTTCGAGGCTTTCAGTCTTGAACCCCAGCTCGCTGACGAATGCCGTGAGCGCCTTGAGCTTCCGTGGATCGGGGGCGCCGTGCACGCGGCGCAAGAACGCGAGCCCGGCGTCGCGGAGCGTTTCGGCCACGGCCTCGTTGGCCGCCAGCATGAACTCCTCGATGATCTGGTGGCTCTCGGTGTTCTCGGCGAGATGCGCGCCGCTCACTTTGCCGTCCTTGTCGAGATCAATCTCGAGCTCCGGCATCGCGAGCTCAAGCGCCCCGCGACGGAAGCGGCGTTTGCGCAGCATCATCGCCAGCGTGAACATGCGCTCCAGCAGGGCATCGACTTCCGGAGGAAGTGCGAGCTTCGTTCTCTTGGCGGTCTCTCGCTCGACGAGTCCCTTCTCCGCGAGATACTGATCGACCTCCTCATACGCGAACCGCCGCCGGCTTTTGATCGCGCTTTTGAACACCTCGGTCCCGACGCGCAATCCGTCGTCGGTGAACTCTAGCCGCGCCGTGATCGCATACCGCACGCGGTCGGGCTGCAAGCTGGCGAGGTTGTTCGAGATCACCTCCGGCAGCATCGGGATCACGCGATCCGGCAAATAGACGCTCGTGGCCCGGTCCTTCGCCTCGCGGTCCAGCGCCGACTTCGGTTGCACGAAGTGCGATACGTCGGCAATATGCACGCCCAGAAGCCAGTGGCCGCTGTCGACCTTTTCGAGCGAGATCGCGTCATCGAAGTCGCGGGCCGTCGCCGGGTCGATCGTGATGATCGTCTCCACCGTGAGATCCCGCCGATCGACGCCAGACGAGACCGTGCCAATCGACTCGTCGAACCGTTCCGCCTGCAACCGCGCATCTTCCAGCGCATCCTCGGCAAACGGCCCGGGGAGCGCGAACTCGTGGATGATCGACAGCGTGTCGATCCCCGGCATGCCGCGCTGGCCGAGGACCTCGACGATCACCGCTTCGCCGTCCCGCACGTGCGACGGGAAGCGGACCATCTCGATCACGACCTTGTCGTCCGGCTGCACGCCCTTGGCGCCGGGGTCGCCGACGTACAGGGGGCTCGTGAAAATCTTGCCGTCTACTTGCGCCATCCCCATGCCCGCCTGCTCGAAGTACGTGCCAACGAACCGGTTCGTGGCCCGGTCGACGACCTCGATGATCCGCCCCTCGGTCTTCCCCATCCGGCCGACTTTGCTTGACAGGCGGACGCTCACCGTGTCGCCGTTGGCGGCGTCGTGCGTGTACTTCGCCGGAATGAAGACGTCGGCGTCGCGGCCCGCGGCCTTGAGCGTGCCCTCGGGCCGGACGAAGCCGAACCCGCCCTCGGCCCGGCGGAAGGTTCCCACGACATGCTCGTGATCGCGGTGAAATGTTTTCTTGCCGCTCCCCCCCTCCCCAACCCTCCCCGCGGAGGGGGAGGGGGCCGGAGGAGTCTTGAGGGGGTACACGAGATGATTCGCCCCGTACGCCAACAGCCCGTCCTTCACCAGCCGCTTGACCGTCTTCCGCACCGCCTCCGCCGCGTCCCCGACGGCGCCAATCTTCTTGGCAATCATCTTCGGCTTCACCGGCCGATAGTCGGGGTGATTCACATGGGCCAGGATGTCGTCGCGGCGGTCCGGCATGATCTTGCTAGAGCATAATAGGGGACGATTCGCGTAGTTCGCGGGCCGAAATCACTCCGGACTCGCTGGGGTCGGAGATGACCCCGCTCGCATGCAGAGTCAGTCCGCTGCTGCGCCCTTGTACAGCTTCCGCCCGATCTGCGTGAAGTACTGCGTCCACGGGCTGTCGACGTTGGGGCAGTCCTTCATGAGCTGCGAGAAACTGGCGATCTTCGCGTCGAGATTGTCGAGGTGGTGCAGTGCGACCGCCTCGAGCGTCATCGGCAGCTTCGGGCTGCCGAACTCGTACTCGCCGTGGTGGCTCACGATCATGTGCTTGATCTCGGTGACCAGCTTCTCGGGAAACGGCATGCCATCCTTGCGAACCGCTTCGCGCACCTTGTCGTCGAGCAGCGTGACGCCCATGACCATGTGGCCGATCATCTGCCCCACGTCGGAGTAACCCAGCTCGCGTTCGTAGGTCAGCTCGTCCGTCTTGGCGGCGTCGTGGAGGAAGGCGCCGACCAGCAGCTTGTCGCCGTCGAGCTGCGGGTAGCGCGGGGCCACCACGAGCACCAACTCCATCAGGCTCACGACGTGCTCCAACAGCCCGCCCTTGTAGGCGTGATGATTCTTCATCGCGGCGGGCGCCTGGCAGAATTTCGTCATAAACACATCGTCGTCGGTGAACGCCTTCACCAGCCGCGCCAACGGCGGCGACTTGATCGTCGCCAGGATTTCGAGCAGACGCTTCTGCATCCGCTCGACGTCGGCCGTCTGCAGCGTGACGAAATCTTCCTCGTGGATTTCGTCAGGCCGCGCCCGACGGATCCGCGTGAAGATCATCTGCACATTGCCCTGGAATAGTTGCGTCGACCCGTCGACGGTCACGTAGTCGCCGTTCTCGAACGCGCGATAGTCCTCCTCGCTGGCGTTCCACATGCGGGCGTTGATCGATCCGCTGCGGTCGCCCAGGTCGACCTGCAAATACAGGTTGCCGTTGCGGTTGGGCCGCAACTGCTTCTCGGCGGCGAGAAACACCTGCTGCACTTGTTCGTTATGGCCAAGCTGACTGACAAAGCGACGATCGGGCATTGCAAGGGTTCAGGGTTCGGGGTTCAGCAAGCGGAGCGAAGCGACGAATCGAGCGTCGGCCATGCGGACTACCGTTAGCCGCGACGCGGAGGTCCGCCGCAGCGGAGCGCTCCGCACCCCAAGCATCCTACCAAAACAACCTCCCGCAGTCGGGGCCTTCGCCGCGATTTCGCCTCGGGGGATGGTCGTCTAGAATGGCACGTCCCGACGCGCTCCGCTGCGGCGGACCTTCGCGTCGCGGCTAACCCCTTGACTCCTGATCCCTGACTCCTGCCCATGCCCGCTAAGACCGCCATCACGCCCACCCGTGAAGACAACTACCCCGAGTGGTATCAGCAAGTGGTCAAGGCCGCCGACCTGGCCGAGAACTCCGACGTTCGCGGCTGCATGGTCATCAAGCCGTGGGGCTACGCCATTTGGGAAAACATCCAGCGGCGGCTCGACGCGATGTTCAAGGCCACGGGGCACGAGAACGCGTACTTTCCGCTGTTCATTCCCATGAGTTTCCTTGAAAAGGAGGCCCAGCACGTCGAGGGCTTTGCGAAGGAGTGCGCGGTCGTCACGCACCACCGGCTGGAGCCGGATGGCAAGGGGGGCCTGCAGCCGGCGCCTTCGGCCAAGCTCGACGAACCGCTCATCGTCCGCCCCACGAGCGAGACGATCATCGGCGCCACGTTCGCCCGCTGGGTGCAGTCGTACCGCGACCTGCCGATCCTTATCAACCAGTGGGCCAACGTCGTGCGGTGGGAGCTGCGCACGCGGATGTTCCTCCGTACCACCGAGTTCCTCTGGCAAGAAGGGCACACCGTCCACGCCACCGCCGAGGAGGCCCAGCGCGAGACGCGGCAGATGCTCGACGTGTACGCCGAGTTCGCCGAGGGCTCGATGGCGATGCCGGTCATCAAGGGCGAGAAGACCGCCGGCGAGCGGTTCCCCGGCGCCGTGACCACCTACACCATCGAAGCGATGATGCAAGACCGCAAAGCTCTCCAGGCGGGCACGTCGCACTTCCTCGGTCAGAATTTCTCGAAGGCCCAGGAAATCAAGTTTCAGACCGAGGCGGGCGAACTGGAGTACGCCTGGACGACAAGCTGGGGCGTAACGACGCGACTGGTGGGCGCCCTCGTTATGACTCACGCCGACGACGATGGAGTCGTGCTGCCGCCGAAACTGGCGCCGGCCCACGTCGTCATCCTGCCGATCTATCGCAGCGACGACGAGAAGGCGACGGTGCTGCCGTACTGCGAATCGCTGCGGGCCGAGCTGGCCGCTCAGCAGTACGAAGGCGAGCCGGTGCGCGTGCGGCTTGACGACCGCGACCTCCGCGGCGGCGACAAGAAGTGGCAATGGGTCAAACGCGGCGTCCCCGTGCGGCTGGAGATCGGCATGCGCGACATCGAAGGCGGCACGCTGATGCCCGCCCGCCGCGACTCGTCGGCCAGGCCGGACAAGGTTCCCCGCGACGCACTGATCGCCGGCATCGGCAAGCTGCTCGGCGAGATTCAGAAGTCGCTGTTCGACCGCGCCGCGTCGGCGCGCACCGCGGCGACGGTGAAGATCGACAGCCTCGCCGAGTTCGAGAAGTTCTTTACGCCCAAGAACGCCGAGAACCCGGAAATCCACGGCGGATTGGCGTATTGCCACTTCGTCGACTCGCAGGTCATGGACGAGAAGCTCAAGGAGTTGAAGGCGACGGTGCGGTGCGTCCCCGTCGACGGCGAGGACGAGCCAGGCAGGTGCATCTTTACGGGGCAGGCAAGCAAACGCCGCGGGGTGTTCGCGAAGGCGTATTAACGCCGACAGAGGAAGGGTCGCTTGATGTTGCAAGTCGTCTTCTATCCGAACGACGAAGATGGTGGCTGGGTAGCCGAGGTTCCAGCCCTTCCGGGTTGCGTTACGCAGGGCGATACGCGCCAGGACGCGATGACGAATGTCCGTGAGGCGATCGAGACTTGGATTTCAGGGGCCAAAGCGGTTGGAATGGACGTGCCGGCCTGCTCGCTGGATATTGGATTTTGCATCGGTCAATGACTCTGCCACGTCTACGCCAACGGAGGCGGTTCATGAGAACCACAATCGCTGGAGTGATCGCACTCGTTTTTGCAGTATTCATTGCAGCCGGCCTTTCGCGCAATGGCATGAGCGCCGACAATGCGAAAGACGCCGAAACGCGGCCGCACATGATGGTCGCCGCTGCGCGGGATGCGTTGGACGCGGTGCAAACCAAATATCGAGTGGGTCAAAGTTCTACCGAAGAGATTTATCGATGGTCTCGGCGCCTCATGCGAGCGGAACTTGAGACATTGACCGACGAGGCGATGCAACGCAAAACAACGCAGCAGCACATTGCTCGGATGTTGGAACTGCATCGGCGCGTGGACGCGTTGCATATGGCCGGCGCAGTCGGCGGAGAAGAGTCGGACTACAACGCATCGATCTACTATCTCGCGGCGGCGAAGCGCGATTTGGAGCGATGGGAGAGCGCTCGGAGATAAGCGGCAGTCGAGGCGTCGCTTGCGGGAACCAATTGACGTGGGCGCCATCGGCTCTCCAACGCCGGTCCTCCTCCTCATCGCCGCGAGCAGTCGCTACGACGATGCCCTGGCTTGGGGCTTGCGAGAGGCGGAGCGCGAGTTTGGCTCCGCCGCGGCGATCAGCGACGCCTTCGACTTCACCGAGACCGACTACTACGCCGCCGAGATGGGCGACGACCTCAAGAAGCAGTTCTGGGCGTTCGAGAAGCTGATCGATCCGGGCCGGCTCGCGGCGATCAAGCTTGCCACAAATCTGTGGGAAGCCGAGTACGCCGGCGCCGGGTTGCATCCCGAGCCGCGACCGCTCAATCTCGACCCCGGCTATCTGACGCTCGCGAAGCTCGTGCTCGCTTCGACGAAGGATCACGCGCACCGCATCTACCTTGCCGACGGCATCTACGCCGAGGTGACGCTTTCCTACCGCCACGGCGCGTGGCAGGCGTTCGACTGGACGTATCCCGACTATCGCCGGGCGGATTTCCACGAGTACTTCACCCGCTGCCGCGAGATGGTGCGGCCAAAGTAGCAGGCACACTCCGTGTGCCGTTCGCCTGAAGCACAGGGGACGCGGTTCTTGCACAGGCTACGGCACGCGGAGCGTGCCTGCTACAAATTCGGAAAATTGACGACGCGCTGGCGCCCTTCGTAGAATCGAAGGCGTCTCAATTGTTTCCCGCGGGGCTCAGCTTGTCATGAAGAACACGTTGTCCTGGTCGCTCGCCGCCGTTGCGGTGGGCGCCGTCGCCGGTGTCGCGCTTGGCTACTGGGAAGCGCGACCCTGGGCCGCCAACGCAATGGTCGCGGCAAGCGATCACGATCCCGCTGACCACGACCACGCGGGTCACGACCACGGCGAGGAGGCCAAGGACGCCCCCGGCGAGCCCCGCCTCGTCGTTCCCGAAACGACTTACCACTTTGGAAACATGGAAGTCGGCACGAAGCAGAAGCATGGTTTCGAGGTTCGCAACGACGGCGGCAGCGACTTATCCGTCAAATTCGAGGCGCACACCTGCAAGTGCACGGGCGTGTGGTTCAACGGCAAAGAGCTGACGGAGGGCGATCACTTTGTCATTCCCGCCCACGCCAAGAGCGTGATCGAACTGCAATGGAACGCGGTTCAGGTCGGGCCGTTTCGCCACGGCGCCACGTTCTCGATGACCAACGACCCCGCGCTCAGCCGTGTGGAGCTGACCGTCGAGGGCGAGATCGTCGGCAGCACAACGCTTGAGCCGGCGCTGCTTGGGTTCGGCACGGTCCACGTGGGCCAGCCGGCGCGGGCCGAACTTATCGTGATGGCGTTTCTGGAGCCCAAGGTCGAAATCCTGTCGCACGAAGTGGTCGGAGAGGGGTTGGCCGAGCGCGTCAAAGTGTCGTTCGAGCCCGTGCCGAAAGAGCAACTCCCCAACCCGCAAGCCAAAGCGGGCGTCAAGGTGATCGCCGAGTATGATCCCGAGGGGACGATCGGTCCGCTCGCCGGATCGCTGCGGCTGGTGACGAGCATCAAGAAAACGAAAGACGTTGACAAGCAGGAAGAAACGCTCGAGGTGCCGATCTACGGCGTCGTCAAAGGCGACGTGTCGATCTTCAGCCCCGCCTGGACCGAGGCCAACGGCCTGCTGCGGATGGGCGCCGTTCGCTCGGCCGAAGGGGGCGTCTCGAAGCTGTTCGTCAACATCCGCGGCGACCACGCAGCGGACACCAAATTGAGCGTCGAAAAAGTCGCACCGCCGGAGCTCAAGGTGACCATTGGCGAACCGCAGGCGCTTCGCGCGGGCCTCGTGCGCGTGCCGCTCGAGGTGGCGATTGCCCCCGGGACGCGGCCCATGGTCCGCGCCGGCGAGAACGACGGCGGCGAGGGCGAGATCGTGTTGGCGACCACGCATCCGGATACGCCTAAGGTCCGCTTGCGGGTCACGTTTACCGTCCAGCCTTAGCACGCGCTCAGTGTGCCAGGACCACTGCCCAGAGCGGCCATGCCGTCGTGGTCCCCATGCCCACGCAAGGCCGTGGGCATGGCACCCGCGCGACCCGGCGGCTACGATAGCGGTTCTCCCGGTCGCGGCGTGAACGAGTTCAACGGACAACCTATGAAGCGCCATCTCACCAAGCCTGTGTGGCGCGCATGCGCCGCGATTGCATGCCTTTCCGCGCTGGGATTTCTGAGCGTCTCGCGTCCGTCCCGCGACGCCATAGCCGCGGACGCCGCCGGCGCCGCGAAAGTCGACCCCGTCGTCGCCAACGGCGCCATCTTCGTGGATTGGCCGAAGCCGCAGTTGGCGATCGTCATCACGGGCGAGCTCGACGGGTACTTGGAGCCGTGCGGCTGTGCGGGGCTCGAAAACCAGCTCGGCGGCCTTAAGCGCCGGCACACGCTGCTCAAGCAACTGGCCGCCGACGGCTGGCCGCTGGTCATGCTCGACCTGGGCGGCCTCACCAAACGCACCGGCGTGCAGACGGAGATCAAGTACCGCTACGCCTTGGAATCGCTCGTGGAGACCGGCTACCAGGCCGTCGCCCTCGGCGCCAACGAATTGAAGCTGAGCACCGAGGCGCTCGCCTACGCGATGGGCAACATCGACCCCGCGACCAGCCCCATCACCTCGGCCAACGTCGCCCTCTACGGGTTCGACGTGGCCAAGGACATGGGCGCGGCGCCGTTTCGCGTGATCACGGCCGGCGGCAAGAAGGTTGGCGTCACCGCAGTGCTGGGCGCCCGGCACGAGGCGATCGTGAAGAACAATGCGGACCTGGCGTATCGGCCAGCCGCCGAGGCGCTGGCCGAGGTGGCGCCCCTGCTGGCCGCGGAGAATTGCGACGTGCAGGTGCTGCTGGTCCACGGCGACCCGCGCGAGGCGGCCGAGCTGTCGCGGCAGTTCCCGCAGTTCCAGATCGTCGCCACGGCCGGCGGCGCCGAAGAGCCGCCGCGGACGCTCCGCCGCATCGACGGATCGAGCGCCGTGCTCGTCGAGGCGGGGAAAAAGGGGATGTACGCCGCGGTGATCGGTTTCTTCGACGACGCTGACCCCACGAAACGCAATCGCTCCCAGCGCGTGCCGCTGGATTCGCGTTTCGCCGACTCGCCGGAAATGAAGGCCCAGCTCGCGGCCTACCAGAAGGAACTTGAAACGAACGGGCTCGACGGCCTGGGGCTTGCCGCCGTGGCCCATCCCGACGGCGAGTTCGCCGGCTCGGAGTCCTGCGCCGCCTGCCACACCAGCGCGTGGGCGGCGTTCGAGAGCACGCCTCACTACCATGCCACCGACACGCTCGAGAAGCTCGACCCGCCGCGGCATTTCGATCCGGAGTGCCTGTCGTGCCATGTGACCGGCTGGAATCCGCAGGAATACTTCCCCTACTCCAGCGGCTATCTCAGCCTCGATGCGACGCCCGCGATGAAGCAGAACGGCTGCGAAAACTGCCACGGCCCCGCCGCGGACCACGTCGCGGCCGAGAACGGCGAGACCGAAGTGACCGACGACGAGATGGAAGCCTTGCGGGCCGCGTTGCGATTGAAGATCGTCGCCAACGAAGGCAACCGCGACGGGCAGGTTTTCGGCGACGTCGCGAAGAACTGCATGCTCTGCCACGACGTGGACAACAGCCCCGACTTCGATTTCCAGGAGTATTGGCCGAAGGTGAAGCACGTGGGGAAGGACTAGGCTTGAGGCCTGAGGCTTGAGGTCGGCGGGACCGACTGCACCGCTCCGCCAAGCGACTTGTTTGCGATTCTCTTGGTTGCGATTCTTGCGATGGGACCCCGAGGCGGGCGCGGGGGCGCAGAGGTAGAATCATTCCGATGACTTGAGCTGTCGTCATTCTCACTCAGTGTCCTGCGGGCTCACTCAGCGTCCCGTTGGCCATCCGTGTTGAAGCGTCAAGGACGCCAAGTCTGGCGCCCTTAACCAGCAGAACGCATTTTTCGCGACATAATTCTCTTTTCTGGCCAGTTACGAATTGCCGCCACGGTGGAAGTCGTTGGCCTGTCTGGCGGTTGCGACGACGCGCGGCGACGGAACAATTATGTCGCATTATGTCGCCGACGAACGATTGCGAGGACTGCGATTGCGCGGCAGCGCGCAGCACGAAACGCGCGGCGACGGCGCCGTGGATGGTCTTGTCGACCGGAGGTTGTCAAAGAGCAGTCGGGCCTTGCCCAAAAACTCGCTCATCTCCGGGGAGCTGTCCGTGGGAATCAGGGGATGGGGAGATCGTGGGGAGAGGGGGATTGGGAGAGAGGCGAGAGTGATCAACTCTCGCGTTCATTTCGCTGGAAAAGCGAGACTTAAACTTTCCCGGCCCTCATCCCCCTCTTCTCCGTGTTCGCGCCGACGGCTGCGAGTTATTAGGCAAAGCCAGAGCGGTTTGGAACATATGTATACTATACGGCGGCGCGGCCGATTTCAAGGGAGATTTGTTAGAATTCCGGACGAGTCCGCAGATGACGCCGATTGTCGCAGATGAGCTTTGATCCATTGGCCGATGCGCGAAAGTTCTGCGATCTGCGGCCATCTGCGATATCTGTGGAAAGCAACTTATTGAGAACTGCGCGGCCAATGAACCTCGGCGTAGGGCTGTCGGCTATCGGCTATCGGCTTTCGGCCAGAAAGAGAGAGGGGTCATTGCCTGCGTAGGGTTCATTAGGTCTCTCGGGTCTGTTCGAGGGCCTGATTCAAGGGGACATGTCTGGGGAGGGAATCGATGCCGCCGGACGATTCTCGCGAGGCGATCACGACGCCACGGCGGCCGGAGGAGTGGCCGCAGGCGTTCGTCGCGCGGCTGAACGCCGGCGATCTTGACGGCGCAGCGGCGCTGTACGAGGAGGACGCGCGGTTCGTGGCGCCTTCCGGGGAGATTTTGGTCGGACGCACGGCGATTCGCGAGGTGCTGGCCGAGCTGATTGCGGCTCAGACGCGATTCGGGTTTCGGGTCGTGAGGTGCGTGACCGCGGGCGAGGTAGCAGTTCTTTACACCGACTTTGACGGCGAGCGCGAGGATCCGTCGGGAGAGCCGATCGCGATCAACTCCTGCGCGATCGAAGTGCTCCGCCGGCAGGTTGATGGAGGCTGGAAGCTGATTGTCGGCGATCCGAATGGGCGGGGGTGAGGCTGCGAGGTTGTCGGGCCTTATTCACTTCGCACTGCTGGACGAGCCAGCAGTGGCACACGTTGATCTCTGAGCAAACGCCCTGGTGCTACAATGCACCCCGGCGGAGTTGATCCCAAGTGGGCGGCCGACAGAAGGAGCGTGGCGATGAAGATCGTGGTGATCGGCGGGCGCGGGTTGATCGGCGGCAAGCTCGTGGAGCTGTTGCGCGAGCGGGGCCACGATGTGCTGGCCGCGTCGCGGGCCACGGGGGTCGATACGCTCACCGGCTCCGGGCTGGCCGAGGCGCTCGCGGGGACGGACGTGGCGGTCGACGTCGCCAACTCGCCGTCGTTTGAGGACCGGGCGGTCCTGGAATTCTTCGAGACGGCGGGCCGGAACATCCGCGCGGCCGAGGAGGCGGCGGGCGTGGGGCATCATGTGGCCCTGTCCGTCGTGGGGACCGATCGCCTGCAGGCGAGCGGCTACTTCCGCGCGAAGCTGGCGCAGGAATCGCTGATTAAGGGGGCGAGCGTTCCGTACACGATCGTACGGGCGACGCAGTTTTTTGAGTTCGTGGGTGCGATCGCGGACGCCGCCGCGCAGGGTGACGAGGTGCGCGTCTCGCGGGCGCTCATGCAGCCAATCGCGGCGGACGACGTGGCGGCGATTCTGGCCGACGTTGCGTCGAGTGCGCCGCTGCGCGGCACGCTCGACATCGCGGGGCCGGAGCCGATCCGGATGGACGAGCTGGTTCGCCGGTTCCTGGCGGCGCGCGGCGACGCGCGGCAGGTGGTCACCGACGAGGCGGCCGGCTACTTCGGCACGCCGGTGGATGATCGGAGTCTCACCCCGCAAGGGGAGGCGCGACTGGGGGCGACGCGGTTTGAGGAGTGGCTGGGGCGGGCGGGGTGAAATCGTAGAATGGGTCGCCGGTTTGCCGGTGACCCATCATCCGGGTGTTTTAGTGTTTCTGGATGGTGGGTTCGCCGCGGACGACGGACTTACCTTACCGACTAATGGCCAGCCATAAATGGCTTGGCCGTGATCGCGTGCATCGCGCCGGGCCGTCGCGCGGCGTCAGGGCGATGGTTGTTGCGTTGAGCGCTTGCTGAGGAACTCCTCGCGATTCTCCTTCCACCATTGGCGTGCGTCGTCGGCGTAGGCGCGTTCCTGAACTGGATTGCCGTCTTCCGTCCATCGGTGACCCGTGATCCGCTGCGCGGCACGGATGCTTTCGTTCGTCACGGCCGCCCAAGAGTGTTCGAATCCCGCGCTGAACAGAATGTCCAGGGCGCGGGCGTCCTGGCAGCGCTCAATGGCTCGAATGGCGGCAAAGCCGATGACGCCGGAACGGACCTCGAAATGTTCCGGCTTGAGGTAGCTCGAATCGCCCAACGTCGCTAGGCAAAGTTCGTACGCCGCCCGATCGGCGCCGGTCGATTTCGGAATGCGTGACTGGGCGACGCTCTCGACGTCGCGCTGGCCCCGCGACGCCAAGACGAGATAGGCCGTGGCTCGGATGCCTGGCTCGTCATCCAAGGCCTTTTCCGATTCGACCACTTCCTTGCCAACAGCGCCTTCGGCCACCTTGGTCAAAAACTCGTCGACGCTTTGATCTTTCAACCCGCCGAGTTTGAGAATCGTAAACGGCTTCTCATTGTCCAAGGAACTGCCGAGCACGACTTCAGCGAGCTTGAGCGTCCAGGGAAGCCGCTTTTCTTCCGGCAGGGATTGCCCCAATCGTTCGGAGAAAAAGAGACGTGCGGCGCCGAGCAGGGCGGCCTGGTCGTCGCCGATGCGCTCGAGGGCTGCAGCAAACTGCTCTGGGCTCACCGACCTCACGGCATGAAGCGCGATTCGCTCGCGCCCGCCTGTTCTGCTCCAACTGTCGGAGAGGGTTCCCAGCGCCTGGCTGGTCATGACGGCCAAGGCGACGGGGTCGGCAACCGCTTCGGCGAGTCGCTGCCCCTGTCGTTCTTCGAGCTTCTCGAAGTCATCTGCTTGTGCGGACCGAATGCGGAAGCGTGGGCGCACATGGGCGGGATAGAAACTTTTGAAGAGTTGATCTTCCT
>JBIOVA010000017.1:0-38869 GCA_044867485.1 Lacipirellulaceae bacterium
GCCGCCACAATCTTCGCCACCGCCTCCTTCGCAGCCGCCTTGTCCTCGTCACTCGCATCATC
This sequence comes from Lacipirellulaceae bacterium, assembly GCA_044867485.1. GTDB lineage: Bacteria > Planctomycetota > Planctomycetia > Pirellulales > Lacipirellulaceae > Lacipirellula. The sequence continues at coordinate 63 of JBIOVA010000017.1, forward strand.
CGCGACCATATCGGTCACGAACGTCACCATGTCGCCGTCCACGAACGGCGATCCCTCATACCCAAAGCGATGCGGCGACTTGATCTGCTCCTCATCCAACCAGCCGGCAATCCACGGCTTGGTTCCCAGTCCGAACAGATTCGGCGCCGTCGGCTTCGCGTTGACGATGTTGCGCTCCGAATTCTCGTCCGCCGGATCGACGAAGTTGTGACACCCCGCGCAATGCTGCCGAAACAACCGCGGACCCTGCAGCAATGGGTCGTCGTAACTCATCGCCAGCGCCCCCAGCGGCGGAATCTTCTCCGGCGACCTCGCCAGCTTGATCACCCGCTCCGCTTCGAGCGCGGCTTGCCGCTTAGCGCGTAAAAACCGCTCCGAAGCCTCAAACCTCGCCGCCACTTCCGGCGAGGCGTTCGGATCCTGCTCATGCCACGCCGCATAATAATCGTCATGCCAAGCCTGCGCCGTCAGCAGCGCCGCCCCGCCCAACAGCACGCACAACAGCACAACGTTGATCACGTGCCCCGCGCGAGTGCGCCCAATCCACGGCATCGCAAACAACACGAGCGTCACAACGCCGGGAACAATGAACGCCCCCCACAGCTCCAACTCGCCGGGAAACCACTTGAGGAACTGGAACAAGAACAGAAAGTACCCCTCAGGCCGCGCGGCGTCGTAGGGGTTCGCCGGGTCGGCCGGCGCCCCGAACTCCGCCCCGCCGCGGTAGATCGTGACCGCCAGCACCCCGGCGAGAATCGCCAGCGCCGCCACGCTGTCCTTCAGCACCTGCTCGGGCCAGAACATCTCGGTCGGCCCGCGCTGCGGGTTGCGGGCGTGCAACCCGTGCCGCCGGAACAGCGCGATATGCGCCACCAGAAACGCCATCAGCAGCCCCGGCAGCACGCCGGCGTGGAGCGCAAAAAACCGCGTCAGCGTCTGATGCCCGTAATTGCTCCCGCCGATGGCCAGCTTTCGCAGGTCCGGCCCAATCCCCGGCGCCTGGCTTGCAAGATTGGTCCCCACGCTCGTGGCCCAATACCCCTTCTGGTCCCACGGCAACAAGTACCCGGTGAGCGCCATCCCCAGCACCAGGAACATCAGCACCAGCCCGACGACGAAATTCAGCTCCCGCGGCGCTCGGTACGCTCCGTCGACCACTACTTGCACGAAGTGGATCACCATTAGGTACACCATGGCGTGGGCCATGAAGTGATGGATTCCGCGCAGCAGCCACCCGCCCGTCATCTCGTGCTGAATGTAAAAGACGCTCTCCCACGCTGTCTGAGCGCTGGGACTGTACGCCATCCACAAAAACATGCCGGTGATCAGCTGCGTGGCAAACGCCATCACGAGCGTGCTGCCCCACACGTACCGCCACCGCGACCCGCCGGGAATCGGCTCGTAGAGCGCCGCCCGCATCAGCGAGCGCACCCCCGTCCGATGATCGAACCACTCAACGATCCGCATGCGCCCGCTCCTCGTGGCATACCAGAATGGACAGGATGACAGGATCGGCAGGATCGACAGGATTCGGAAAAGCAATGATTCTTATCCTGGGAATCCTGCTCATCCTGTTATCCTGTCCGTTCAGGTACGACGTCACGCCGTCGGAATTCGGTCCTTACGCCCCGTCTGAAAATCGACGAAGTTGACCCACACTTCGTCGACTTTGGCGCCGTCGTCCGCGGCGACGGTTCGCACCTCAACCTCCAGCCGGTCCATATCCCGCGGCGCCACCTCGGCGTCCCCCCGCACCCGCGCGCCGTCGAGCTTGAACGCACTCGTGTGGCACGGGCACTTGAACGTGTCCTCGCCCGGCGTGTAGCCGATGAAGCACCCCGCGTGCGGGCACTTCGCCGTGAACGCCGTCGGCTTCTCGTCGCCCGCGTTGCGAACGAGATACACGGCCCCGATCCGCTGCGCCGGATATCGCGTCCACGCATCGACGCGGTCAGCCAATACCGGAAACGACCGCGGCACGCCGTCGGCGGGCACCTGCTCAAGCAGGGCAACGCGAACCCGCGACGACTGCGACTTGCGAAACAGCGGCGTCAAGAACGACGCCACGCCCGCCGCCAGCGGCGTCAGCATCGCGACCGCCCCCGTCGCAAGGGCCGCGAACACGGTGAGGAACGAGCGGCGACTTTTCGCTGGCGGCGCCTGGCTCGTCTGCGGAGGCATGGCGGGCGTTGTCACTCCGAGGTCCCCCGAGGAGTCCGGCTTGAAGGCTTGCGTGCGGACCCCTCGGAGGACCTCGGGGTGACGAATTTCACGCGTCACACGATCATCCCATGCGCTTGCACGCCACGTCAAGAATCGCCCGCTGCACTTCCTCGCGCGCACCTTCGAATGTCACGCCCGCGGCCGCCTTGTGCCCGCCGCCGCCGAACTGCTCAGCCACCGCCCGAGCATCAAAGGTCCCGCGGCTCCGCAAGCTCACCTTCGTCAGCCCCGGCTCCAGCTCGACGAACATCACCGCCGCCTCGACGCCCGCCACCGCCAGCAGCATGTTGATCGCGTCCTCGGTGTCGGTTTTCTGCGCCTCGGTTTCCCGAAAATCCTCCGCGGTCACATAGGTCCACAACAGCCGACCGCCGCACTCCGCGGAGACATGGTCGAGAATCCGCCCCCGCAACAACAGCCGCGGCAGACTGTGCTGCTCGTAAAGCTGCGAAAACGTCTTCGTCGGGCTCGCGCCGGCCGCCACGAGCTTCGCCAGCGCCGTAAATGTTTTCTCCGTGACCGACGGGAACCGGAACCACCCCGTGTCCGTCGCAATCGCTGCGAACAGCGGCGCCGCCATCTCCGGCGTGATCGCCACGCCGAGAAACTCCGCCAGCTCCAGAATCAACCGCCCCGTCGCTTCCGCGGTCGAGTCTTTGAACACCGTGGCGCCCATGTCGTCCGCGCTCACATGGTGATCGATGACCACCCGCACGCCGCGAAAACTCCGCACCACCTCCGCCGCGGCCCCAAGCTGCGACCACGCGCTGGTGTCCACCACGATCGCCGCCTCGAACCCGCGCAACGCCTCCAGCGGCGCCGTCAACCCGGCCACGCGCACCCGCCGCTCGGGATCCATGAACTCGATATGCTCGGGCACGGCATCGCCGTTGACGATCAGCGTCTGCTTCCCCAGCGACTCCAGCACGAGCGCCAGCGCGACCTCGCTCCCCACGGCGTCGCAATCGGCGCGCACGTGGCTGGTGATAAGGAATCGCTGGTGCGCCTTGATGATTTCAGCCAGCGGTTGCCAATCAATCGCCATGCGTACGATCCTCGACCGATGCTCGTGTTCGCAACAACGCGGAATGGACAGGATAACAGGATCAGCAGGATTGACAGGATCAATTCTCAATCACGTTGAGAGAATGAGAAGCATTGACCCGAACAAATTTCGTTCCTCATCCTGTTCATCCTGCCAATCCTGTCATCCTGTCATCCTGTCATCCTGTCAATTCAACGCCACATCGCGCACGGCATCGACATCCTTCCGCAATTGAGCGACGAGCTCGTCCTGCGAACTGAACTTCACGACGTCCCGCAGCCGCGCCAGGAACTCCACCTCCAGCGGCTGCCCGTACAGCGTCGCGTCGCAGTCGATCACATGCGCCTCCACCTTCAGCGCATGCTCGCCGAACGTCGGGTTGGCGCCGAGGTTGATCGCCGCGGCAAACGGCGCGCCCTCGATCCACGCCCGCCCCGCGTACACGCCCGCCGCCGGCAACAGCGTGTCGATCGCTTCCAGGTTGGCCGTCGGGAACCCGATCTTCGCCCCCCGCCCTGCCCCATGCGTCACCATGCCGCGAATGCGATACGGCGCTGCCAGCAGCCGCGCCGCCGCCGCCACGTCGCCCGCTGCAATCAACCGCCGCACACGCGAGCTCGACACAATCTCGCCGTCGAGCACCACGGGCTCCACCACGTCGAGCGTCATCCCCGCGCCCGCCGCCAACTCGCCCAGCACGCGCACGTCGCCCTCGCGGTTGTGGCCAAAATAAAAATTCGGCCCTTCGACGACCGCCCGCGCCGCCAAAGCGTCGACGACGATCCGCTGGAAGAAATCGCTGGCCGACAGCGCGAGCAAGGCCTCGTTGGTCGGATACGCCACCACGCGATCGACGCCGATCCCCGCGAGCAGCTCGGCCTTCCGCTCCGTCCACGTGAGCGGCGGCGGACACTCCGCCGGCCGCAACAGCCGCACCGGGTGCGGATCGAACGTGAACACGATCGCCGGCCCGCTCAGCTCGCGCGCCCGCTCCAGTAACCGCTGGATGATCCGCCGATGCCCCAAATGCACACCGTCAAAGTTGCCGATCGCCACCGCCCCGCCACGCTCGGCGGCGGACAAGTCCTCAAGATGGCGAAGAATCGGCACGCGCGGCAGGGCTTTCGGGAATGGCGACGGAAGCACGCAACGACCCGCGATTATTCCGCCGCCGACACGCTCGGTCAACGAACCACCCGCCCCCCGTTAGCCGCGACGCGAAGGTCCGCCGCAGCGGAGCGCTCCCCGCGGGATTTCCTTCCGCCAAACGCCATTCCCGCGGCCCCGCCGCGACCTACATTTGTTCGCGGCCACCCATGCCGCACGGTTGCCAGCGAAGCTCCAATCGGCCGAGCACCGCATTTGTAAATCTGCGGGGGTTGTAGGTTCGAATCCTACCGCTGGCTCTCGAGGTCCCTCTCCCTACGGGAGAGGGTTGGGGTGAGGGGATCCCTGGTCCACGGACTCCATTCTTAAGCGACCATATCCTCGTCCGCGAGGACATCGCCTCGCGTTCCGGCCACGTCTGTCCTGCGTCGCCGGCTGTGGTCCTCGGGCCGCAACATCGGACTTTCCCGCCAGTTACGGCGATCTCAACGCCGCAGCGCCTCGTCCGGCCCCACCACAATTTCCAAGATTCTTCCCCGATTCTTGGAAAGGTCCGGCCTCATCATCAGAGTTAGAGGTAGCGATCTCTCCCAAAGCGGCAGCCTGTAGTCCGCCCCGCGTCCCCCCGCCATGAACGACCTCCCCTCCACGCGTCACAGCCTGCTCGTGCATTTGCGCGCCCAAAGCGGCGACGCCTGGGCCGAGCTGCTTTACCTCTACGAAGCCGCCATCTACCGCTACTGCCTTACCCGCGGGCTGCAGGAGGCCGACGCCTGCGACGCCACGCAGGAGGTGTTCGCCGCGGTGCACGAGCGCATCGACTCCTGGGACGACGATCCCGCCAAGGGCTCGTTCCGCGGCTGGATGTTCCGCGTGGCTCGCAACATCGCCGCCGACTATGTGATGCGCCGCGCTCGCCAACGCTCCAAGTCCACGGCCGGCGCCGCGCCCGCCGCGATCAACGACCTCGCCGAAGTCGCCGAGCACGAGCGCTCCGCCTTCGTGCAGGAGTACCGCCGTTCGCTCTTCCAATGGGCCATGGAACAAGTCCGCCCCGAAGTGAGCGACGCCTCGTGGCGCGCGTTCCAGCTCACCGCCATCGATGGCCGCGCCGCCGCCGCCGTCGCCCGCCAGTTGGGCGTCTCCGTTGGGAGCGTCTACACCGCCAAGTGCCGCGTGGTGGCCAAGATCCGCGCCCGCATCGCCAAACTCCGCGAGGACGATGCCGATCTCGGCGACGAGTAACGAACACGGGTGCCACTGCTGGCTCGTCCAGCAGTGGGCGCTTGGTACCCGCTTCGCACTGCTGGACGAGCCAGCAGTGGCACCCATAAAAGTGGCGCCCCGGAAAACACGCCTGCTTCCAAGAAACGTCAACGCCATGCACCAACAACACGTCGCCTGCAATCGCGACCTGCTCACCCGGCTCCTGGCCGACGACCTCACCCCCGCTGAAGAGCAAGCGGTCGCCGCGCACCTCAGCTCCTGCGCCGACTGCCAAAGCTCGCTCGAGCAGCTCGCCGCGGACCGCCCCGTGTGGAACGAGCTGCGCGAACACGTCGCCGTCGACGCCCTCCCCAGCCGCTCGCCAACGCCCGACGGCGAAGCCCGCGACGCCTGGGTCGAAGACTTCCTCCACCTGCTTGACGCTACCGACGATCCGCAGATGCTCGGCCGGCTGGGTTGCTTCGAAGTCCGCGGCATCATCGGACGCGGCAGCACGGGCATCGTCCTCAAGGCGTTTGAGCCGCGACTCAACCGCTTCGTCGCCATCAAGGTGCTCTCGCCCGCGCTCGCCGCCAACGGCGCCGCCCGCCAGCGGTTCGAACGCGAAGGCCAGGCCATCGCCGCCGTGTCGCACCAACACGTCGTGCCCATCTACGCCGTCGCCGAGCACCGCGGCCTGCCGTTCATCGTCATGCAATACGTCCCCGCCGGCACGCTGCAGCAGCGCATCGACCGCGACGGCCCGCTCACCACCGAAGAAATCCTCCGCGGCGCCATGCAGATCGCCGCCGGCCTGGCCGCCGCCCACGCCCAGGGGATCATCCACCGCGACATCAAGCCCGCCAACGTGCTGCTCGACAGCGACGTGAACCGTGTGCTCGTGACCGACTTTGGACTGGCCCGCATCGTCCACGACGTCGCCATGACGCAAAGCGGCGTCGTCGCCGGCACGCCCCAATACATGTCCCCCGAGCAGGCCCGCGGCGAGGGGATCGACCACCGCTCCGACCTGTTCGGCCTGGGAAGCGTCATGTACGCGATGTGCACCGGCCACCCGCCGTTCCGCGCGGAAACGGTGTTCGGCATCATCAAGCGCGTGTGCGAATCGCCGGCGCGGCCCATTCGCGAGCTGAACCCCGCCATTCCCGACTGGCTGGCAGCGTTTGTCAACAAGCTCATGGCCAAAGACGCCGACGCCCGCTTCGAGTCCGCCGCCCAGGTCGCGTCGCTCTTGTCTCACGAGCTCGCCGCCTTGCAAAATCCCGCAGCGCATCATGCGCTCGACCGCAGTTGGATGCCCGCCCCGGCGCCGGCGCCGCACCGGCGCGCCGCGTGGCCCTCGTGGACGGCCGTGCCCATCGGCGTCCTGATCGGCGCCGCCATTCTCATAAGCAACGGCGGCGTCCTCGGCTTCAAGCAGGCCTTGCGCGACCGCTTCGGCGGTCAACGCGCCGCCGCCCCCGGCCCCGAGCGACCGCACGATCACGTCACCGCCGTTGAGGACCGCGATCAGATGATGGCTCAGCTTGGCGTCGTCCTGCCCGATGCGCTCGTCTCGCCGCACGACGACCCGCGTCGTCCGCCGGGCGCCCAACCCGACGATGCCAACGACCCCATGGGCAATTGGTCCGACGACGAAGGCAATGTCATCGTCCGCAGCGGGTTCGGCCTGTGGGTCAACTACGACGACCGCTACGTCGGCGACTACACCCCCATCGACCTGTTGCGCAGGCGCGACGGCAAGAGGATCACGACGGCGAAAGAGTGGTGGACCAAGCGCCGGCCCGAAGTCCTCGACGACGTGCAAGAGTGCCTCTGGGGCCGCATCCCCGACGCCAAAAGACTGCCCGGAGTCAGTTGGGCCGTCGGCCGCACGCTCACCGGCGAGAGCAGCGGCGCGCCATTCGCCCAACAGGAACTCCTCGGCGAGATCGACGTCGCGCGCTACCCGCAGGTCCGCCACGTCCCCAAGCTCGAAGCCACGCTCCGCCTCCCCGCCAACGCCGCCGGGCCCGTGCCGGTGATCATCGCCCTGGGCGACGACTTTGTCCTCCAGCGCGTCTGGCAGTACGCGGGCCGCGAAGGCTGGGGCGTCTGCGCCCTCAACACGGCCGCCCTCCAACCCGACGACGGCGGAACGCTCACCAGCTACCTCATCGGCCTGGTGAATAAAGGCCGCTGGCGCCAGCCCGACGATTGGGGCGTCCTCGTCGCCTGGAGCTGGGGCGTCAGCCGACTCGTCGATCGCCTCGAATCCGACCCGGCCGTCGACGGCAAAAAGATTGGCGTCTTCGGCCACGCCCGCTTCGGCAAGGCGGCCATCGTCGGCATGGCCTACGACCAACGCCTGGCGATCTGCTACCCCAGTTGCAGCGGCGTCGGCGGCGTCGAGATGCTGCGCCGCCACTATGGCCAGGAGCTGGAGAACGCCGCCTGGGACCGCGAGTACCAATGGATGGCCGGCAACATTTTCCAGTGGATGGGCCCTCTGCACGAGGGCCAGTACAAGCCGCGCAAACTCGAACTGTTGCCGGTCGACGCCCACGCACTGGTGGCCCTGGCGGCGCCGCGACCGGTGTTCGTCGGCGCTGGCACGATGAACACCTGGTCCGACCCGTACGGCTCGTATCTTGCCACGGCGGGCGCCACGCCGGTGTACGAGCTGCTCGGCAAGCGCGGCCTGGTGATGCCGGACGACAAGCCGCAGCCCGATGTCGCGTACATCGAGGGCGACCTCGCGTACCGCCTCCATCACGGCGGCCACGAACCCGAACCCGACTGGCCGGCGTTCGTCGAATTCGCCCGTCGGTATCTGAATTCGTCGGCCGCCGGTTCTTCTGCCGCGGAAGGCGGCACGGATCGTTGATCCCGCCGCGCCACGGGAAACGCCCCGTGCCGGGCTGCCATTGGCACGAGGTTCATTCGGCGCGGGACGCCGCGAGATTTCTTCGAAGATTTGCCCGTACCGGGCCCCGTGTTTATACTGATGAGCCGATCTCCTTTTGCGCCTCTCCGCCGGCGCCGCACTTGTCAATGAGGGGCCGCTCATGAAGTCCATCGCCTGGAGTGCACTTGTCTGCTTGTTCGTCTCTTCCGCGGCAGCCCGAGGAGCGGTCGTCCTCGATCAGGTTCATGAGCCAAGTTTGCAGGCCTCTGTCAGCGGCGCCGGAAACGTGGGCGCCGCCAACACCGTCGCCTGGGGGCAAACGTTCACCGTCGGGTTCAACGGGAAACTGTCCGCCGTCGAAGTGCTCATCAATCGCCAGGCCGTCGTCACTCAGCCGTTGCTGTTCGATATTCGCACGATCGACGGCGACGTCCCCAGCATCTCTGATGCCGGCGCGAATATCCTCACGGGCGGCTCGATTCCCGCAAGCTCGATTCCCGCGGCATCGTCAGACGACCTCGACTTTGCGGAGTTAGGCTGGGTGCAGCTCGATCTTCCCGATCTTCCCGTCACGCCGGGCCAGGTGCTCGCACTTGTTCTTCGCAGCGACGACCCAGGGGGCGAAGCCGGGCTTACCTATTACTGGGCCCTCGCCAACGATCCCGGTTACCCTGATGGTCAGCTCGCTTCCCGATCGCTATCCGATCCGTGGTCGCCCAGCGCGGGCATCGGCGCCGACATGGGCTTCCGCACCTACGTCGACGTCGTTCCTGAGCCTTCCGCGATGAGCCTGCTGGCCTGCGCCGCCCTGGCAGGCTCGCGGCGACGCAAAGGCTTAGCGAGCTAGGCGAACCGTTGGAGCCTCGCACATTCAACGAACCCAGAGTACCGATCATCGGGTCGCATGTCGTAGTGATCTACGTGGCCCCAGAAGCCTCCGGGTAGGACGACAAGCGACTCTTCGCCATTCCCGTTGCCGGGGTCCAGACCCCAGCCAACAAAGTCCATCGACGATCGAGTGCGGTCGACGGCGCCCGCCGTGTGCCGTCGTTGCCGCAACAGAGAACAAGACGTGCTGCCACGAAGCAAATCCTCCCGCCGGCAACCCCCCTCTTGATTCGCGCCCATTCGCGCTCCTTCGCGCCAACTCTCCCCTGCGCATTCCCGCATTTTTTTCGTGCCCTTTCGTCCTTTTCGTGGCCCAGAAATCCTTCTTGAATTTGGCCGCGCCCTTCGCTCCCCTGAGTAGGGTACATGCGTATATGTTCACGCAAACCCCGACGGCAAGCGTCCGATGGCAGCAAGTTCGCCCACGCACCGCACGCGCGAAGGTTCTGGCGCTCACCGGCGTCCGGTGCGCGCACGTTCGCCGTTCGTCCACGCCCAGACGTCGGCCGTGCCTCGGCTGGCGCCGCTCCCCGCTGGCGACGCCGGACATGGCACGCTCCCTACGCGGCGCCAACCGACTTTAACTTGTCGTCCGACGGACAGGAACGGTCGCTTACCGGACAGAATGCGGACAATTCCCCCATTTCCGCACGGCGTCGCTGGGGCAAATTTCCCGAGAATTTCTCGCTCCGATCGCTCACGACGACACAGCGTTTTGTCCGCCAGCCCACGTTTTGCGGACTACGGGTTTGTCAGGACGTCCTCATTCGATCGGCGGAATGGCGGAAGGGCGCGGCCTCCTTGACGACCCTCGCTCCGCCGCCGCAACTCGCCGCTGTCCCACCCGCCTTGACGATTCGCCGTATCCCATCACAAAATAAGCGATTCCACCCCTTTCGCCAGCGTAGCTTCAATTGGCAGAGCACCGCATTCGTAATGCGGGGGTTGTCGGTTCGACTCCGACCGCTGGCTCTTGCAGTCCCGCGTGGCACGCCCAAGGTCTTCCGCAGGGCGTGGTCCCCGCGACGCCAGACAACCACGCCCGTCGCGGACTCCGGGCGTGCCACACAGTTTCGGAGACGTAGAATCTATGGCAGCGTTAGCTGATCTCGACCTGCGGCAGATCGTGATTTCCAATTCGATGTTCGGCCCCAACGAGATTCGCGAGATCTCCCGGGCCGTCTCGGCCGACTACAACAACTTCCGCGCCCTGCGCGACGCCACCAACGAGCTGGCCCAACAGAGCGGCCGCACGCCGGCCGCGTCGGCCCGGCTGGGCGTGTGCCAGTACCTCGTCGGCCGTTACAGCGACGCCATCCAGACGCTGACGAACGCCGACGGCGGGGCCCTCACCCACTTCTACCTTGGCAAGGCCCAACTGGCCCTCGACAAATACGGCGAGGCCCTCACTGCGTACGAGTCGGCCGAGAAGGCGGGCTACAATCGCGACGAGGTGGCGCTCGCCAAGGCCGAGGCGATGCGCTACAAGGGCGACGCCGCCGGCTCGCTCAAAGTGCTCGACAATCTGAGCGGCGCCGTCGAGCAGACCGCCGAATACTTGTACCAGCGGTCGCAGACCGTGGCGGCGCTGGGCGGCAACGCTTCCGAGGTCGTCGCGCTGCTTGAGCGGGCGATCGAAGCCGACCCGGTGCACCCCGGCGTGCTGTTCGGCCTGGCGCTGCAGAACGACCGCGCGGGCAACGACGACTTCGCCCGCCAGTTGTACGAGCGGGCCGCCCGGCAGTTCCCCACGCACGTCGGCACGCTGCTCAACTTGGGGCTGCTCTACGAGGACATCGAGCACTTCGAGAAGGCCAAGCAGTGCTACCAGCGGATTCTCGACGCGAACCCGGCGCACGAACGGGCTCGGCTGTACTTCAAAGACGCCGACGCCTCGCGCGACATGTACTACGACGAGGAGGCGCGTCGCCGGCAGGATCGGCTGTCCCAGATTCTCAGCGTGCCGGTGACCGACTTCGAGCTGTCGGTTCGCAGCCGCAATTACCTGCAGAAGATGGGCATCATGACGCTCGGCGACCTGACCCAGACGACCGAGCAGGAGCTGCTCTCCAGCAAGAACTTCGGCGAGACGTCGCTCGTGGAAATTCGCGAGATGCTGTCGTCCAAGGGCCTCGAGCTAGGCCAGTTCGCCTCGACCAAGTGGCAGGAGGAGCCCACCTTCGAGCCCGCCGCGATGAGCGACGACGAACGGGCACTCTTGGATCGGCCCATCGCCGACCTCAATCTCTCGGTGCGGGCCCGTAAGTGCATGGTCCGCCTGGGGCTCACGACCATCGGCGAGCTGCTTCGCCGCACGGGCGACGACCTGCTGGAGTGCAAGAACTTCGGCGTCACGAGCCTCAACGAGGTTCGCGAGAAGCTGACGACTCACGGCCTGAAGCTCCGCGGCGACTGAGCGGTGGTTTGTATCCGAAATACACATTTAGCCCCCGGTCAATGACCGGGGGCTAATTTTTTACTACGATGGCCGAATCTGCCTTCCGGTTCACGCTCCACCACGTCGACGCCACAAGCGCCGCCCGCCGCAGCACGCTGCACACGCCGCGCGGATCGGTCGAGCTCCCCGGATTCATGCCCGTGGGCACGCAGGGCACGGTCAAGGGCGTCGAGCCCGACCGCCTGCGCGCGACCGGCGCGCAGATGATCCTCGCCAACACCTACCACCTCGCCCTTCGCCCCGGCGAGGCGACCGTCGCCGCGTTGGGCGACCTCCACGAATTCATGGGTTGGGACGGCCCGATCCTCACCGACAGCGGCGGCTTCCAGATCTTCAGCCTCGCCGACCGCATGCGCGTGACCGAAGAGGGCGTCCAGTTCAAGTCGCACATCGACGGGGCCCTCGTGGACCTCACCCCCGAGCGATCGATTGCCATCCAGCAACAGTTGGGCAGCGATCTGATCATGCAGCTTGACCACGTCGTGGCGCTGCCCAACGCGCCGGACGCGATCGCCGACGCGACGCGACGCAGCATCCGTTGGGCCGAGCGCTGCCGCAAGGCGTCGACCCGCGCCGACCAGATGCTGTTAGCGATCGTGCAAGGCGGGCTCGACCCGGCGCTGCGCCGCGAATCCGCCGCCGCCCTCGCCGCAATGGACTTCCCCGGCTACGCCGTGGGCGGCCTGAGCGTGGGCGAATCGCCAGCGGAGATGTATGCGGCGCTGGATGCCATCGCCCCGGCTCTGCCCGTTGATCGTCCCCGCTACTTGATGGGCGTGGGCCGGCCCGTGGATCTGGTCGAGGCCGTCGCCCGCGGAATCGACTTGTTCGACTGCGTGATGCCGACGCGTAACGGACGTAACGCGCTGGTGTTCACCGACTCCGGCCCGCTGCGGCTGCGTAACGCCGTCCACGAGCGCGACCGGCGTCCGATCGAGGAGGGCTGCCCCTGCGCCGCATGCCGGCACAGCCGCGGCTATTTGCGGCATCTGTTCCAGGCCAGCGAGATGCTGGGGCCGATCCTGGCGTCGATCCACAACTTAACCTACTACCAAAGGCTGTTGAGCGAGGCCCGCGAGGCGATTGCCGCGGACTGCTACATGGAGTTTCGGACGGCCAAGACCCGCGGCTGGAGTGCGACCGCATGAACGCCCGCTGCACCGACAATTTGGCCCAATGCGGGCCCGTCCCGGACGCCCTTGTTGGTTGTGGCGTCAGGATTTATGATACGTCGACTCACGCTTAGGCATGCGTGCCTGGCGGCGCCACCGAGCGCCCGTCGGGCCGTTTCTGTTCGCGGCGGTCGTTGGCGGCCACGCGCGTGCGCTTGCCGAGGGGCCCACGGGAGCACGTTTCGCCTCGTCCGCGCGTGAGGCCTCAGGGGTGGCTGGCCGCCGTGCCAGCTCAGCGTGAAACAATCGTGACCATGCCCGACCTAGCCACGTGGGTTCTGTTGGCCCAAGACGCCACGAAACAGCCGGCTGGCGACGCCGCGGCGGCGCAGCCTCCGGGGCTGACCAGCATGCTGCCGGCTTTCGCCCTAATTGCCGTGTTCTTCTATTTTCTCGTGCTCCGCCCGCAGAAGTCCAAGGAGCAGAAGTTTCGGTCGATGGTCGAGAGCCTGAAGGAGAAGGATCGCGTCGTCACCGTCGGCGGCATTCACGGCGTGGTGACCAATGTCGACCGTCGCGAGGGCCGGGAGACAATCGTCGTCATACGGATCGATGAGGCGACCGGCGCCAAGATTCGCGTGGGCGCCAACGCCATTTCCAAAGTCGTGACCGACGACGAGCAGGAAGCAAGTTCAAGTTCCAGTTAGGTCCGTCCAAGAAATGACTCCCAGGCGCCGGCGGAAGTCGGCGGTCCCCCGCGGCCTGTCGGCCGCGGCGATCAATCAACGAACTCATAGCCGTCAGTTTTGACAGGTTGAACCGGTCATGGATTTCTTGCCGAATTCGTCTCGCCGTCGCTGGAGCGCCTTGGGCGCCGGGCTGCTGCTCGCCGTGCTGGCGTTGGGCGTCACTGCTCTCATCACACCCGATGTTCTTGCCCAGGCGGGCGACGCCTCGGGCGGAGCCGCCACGACGACGACGAGCGTCGGCCAGGCCCTCGAAAACGTCGAAGGCCGCTGGGAAGGCGGGCTCAAGGTGGCGATTGTCATCGCCCTCTTCGTTGTTCCAATCTTCCTCGGCGGCGCGATCGCCAAGGCGCTGCGCATGCCGGACCACGGCTGGAAAATCGCGATTGCGTTGGGCGTCATCGCAGCGGCGGCGGTCGTCGTCTCGACCGGCAGGATCAGGCTTGGCCCCGACCTAAGCGGCGGCATCATCCTGATTTACGAGTTGGCGGAAGAGTCTACCGACCAGACGGCAGCGATCGCCGACGGTGAGAAGGGCGCGGCTCCCGACAGCGGGCCGACCGGCGGCGGCGCAACGCGCGACGAGGTCGTCTCGCGGCTAATTACCGTGCTCACCAAGCGCGTCGACCCCACCGGCGTCAAAGAAGTGTCCATTCGCAAGTACGGCGAAGGGCAGATCGAGATCATCATTCCCGCGGCCGAGCAGCAGGAGCTCGAGCACATCCAACGCAAGATCTCGACCGCCGGCTCGCTGGTGTTTCGCATCACCGCGTCGAACAAGTTCCCCGAGCACCGGCAAGTCATCAAGATCGCGACGGAACAACTCGCGCCGGGGCAAGACATCGTCAAGCTGGAGGATAAGGAATACGCGCGGTGGGTGCTGCTCGACGAGACCGAATTCCCCACCATCGACGAGGCCATTGCTCGCGGCCTGGTGACGCGGCAATCGGCCAACGGCCCGCAGGCGCTGGTGATGACCAACGACGGCCTCGACGTGACCGGCGAAATGATTCGCATGGCCGCGGCGGACGTCGACGAAACGGGCAAGCCGCAGGTGAGCTTCTCGTTCGGGCCTCTCGGCGCCGCTCGGTTCGGGCAGCTCACGGGCCAGCATGAACCGACGCCGTCGGGCGAGCGGTACAACCTCGGCATCGTCATGGACAATCGGCTGATTTCCGCGCCGACGATCGAGAGCCGGATCACCGACCGCGGCCGCATTAGCGGCAACATGCCGCAGCAGGACGTCGATTTCATCGTCGAGATTCTGCAAGCGGGCAGTCTGCCGGCGGCGCTCAACAAGACGCCGATCAGCAAGGCGCAGATCAGTCCGACGCTCGGCGCTCAGACGGTCGAAAAGGGCAAGGTCGCGCTGACGATTTCGCTGGCGCTCGTGGCCCTCTTCATGATGTTTTATTACCGCCTCGCCGGCGTGATCTCGGTGATCGGCCTGGCGATCAACATGCTGCTGATCGTGGGCGCCATGGTGCTCATTAAGGGCGCCTTCACGCTTCCAGGCCTGGCGGGACTGGTGCTCACCGTGGGCATGAGCGTCGACGCCAACGTGCTCATCTACGAGCGCATTCGCGAGGAGCTCAAACGCGGCGCCGCGTTGCGGATGGCCATCCGTAACGGCTTCGATCGCGCGACGACCACGATCATCGACTCCAACGTCACGAACCTCATCACGGGCATCGTGATTTACAAGATTGCTCCAGACAACGTCAAAGGCTTCGGCATCACGCTGGTGCTGGGCATTGCCATGAGCATCTTCGTGGCGGTGTTCCTCACGCGCATCGTGTTCGACGTCGCCGAGAAGCGGCATTGGATCACGACGCTGCGGATGCGGCAGTTCATCGGCGAGACGAACTACGACTTTCTGGGTTGGCGCCGCGTCTGCATCGGCGCGTCCGCCGTGGTCATCGCGGTCGGCCTGCTGGCCGTCGCGGCGCGGAGAGGCGACCTGCTCGACATCGACTTCACCGGCGGCAGCTCGGTTCAGTTTGTCTTGGATGACGAACACAAGATGACGTTCCCCGAAGTCATGGACGTTCTGCAGAGCGGCGCCCTGGCTGACGACAATCTGTCGCTGGTAAGAGTTGGCAACACCAACACGCAATACACCGTGACGACGGTCAATGACGACGTCGCCGGCGTGGAGAAGATCTTGACGGAGGCATTTGCCGGCAAGCTCAAGACTTACGAAGTGGAAGTCATCGACGCGAAGGCGATCCCGGCCACGGGAGCCGTCGGCGCGTTGGAGCGGCCGATCCCTGGACTTCGCTGGTGGGCGACTGCGTCGCTGCCAATGTCGCAGATCAGTCTGTTGCAAGTGGCTCCGGCGACCGATGAGACGGAGACGCCGGCCGACGCGGCGCCTGCGGGCGACGCTGCCGATGAAGTGGCGACCGACGTAACGCCTCCCGCTACCGAAGAAGGTGATCCCGCCGTAGACGACGCCGAGGAGGATCAGCCTGCCACCGACGCGGCGGCGCCGGCTGACGGTGCGGCCGACGCCGCGACGGAAGCGGCGCCCGCGGCTGTCGATCCCTTCGCTGGCGGCACGACGGCAACGATTCGATTCGGCGAAGTCGCCCAGACACAAGCCGAGGGTGAGTCGACGCCGGTCGGGGGCGTCAGTTACAGCGCGATGGAACAGTTGCTGCTCGATGCCCTGAAGGCGTCCGGCTTCGAAGGAGCGGCCTATCAGATTGCGAATCCCGGTTACACAACTGCGACGGCGCGAAACTTTCCCGAGTGGACGGTGAAGATCGCCCTGCCACAGGCGGACGCCCAGAAAGTCTTCGAGTCGATCGAGGGCTCGCTGGACGGCAAGCCGGTGTTTCCGTTGTCGAACAAGATCGGCGGCCGCGTCGCCAAGCAGATGGCGACCGACGCCGTGGCGGCGATCATTCTCTGTCTGGCCGGCATCATCGGCTACGTGTGGTTCCGGTTCCACGGCGTCATTTACGGCGTGGCGGCGGTGGTCGCGCTGATTCACGACGTCCTGGTGGCGCTTGGGGCCGTCGCGCTGTCGGCGTTCCTCGTCGAGTACGCGCCGCCGGTCGCGCGGGCGCTGATGATCGACAAGTTCCAAGTGAGCCTGACGCTTGTGGCGGCGTTTCTGACGATCATTGGCTACTCGCTAAACGATACGATCGTGATCTTCGACCGCATTCGCGAGGTCAAAGGCAAGAGCCCGCGGCTGACGGCGACCATGATCAACGCCGCGGTCAACCAGTGCTTCGCCCGCACGTTGCTCACGTCGTTCACGTCGTTGATCTCGGTGTTTGTGTTGTACATCGTGGGCGGCGAGGGGATTCACGCCTTTGCGTTCGCTCTGCTGGTGGGCTTCTTCGCCGGCGTGTACAGCACGATCTACATCGCCAACCCGGTGCTGCTATGGCTGAGCCAGCGGGCCGAGGCGGCGGCGGCCGGCGCGGCGACTAAGGCGGCGTGAGTGTTGAGCCGAGGTTCGCTGGTCAGGGCGAAGGGCTCGCTCGTCAGAGTTTGCGCCGTCGGCGCCAATGGCCCTGTCGGGCGCGCTTCGCAGCGGCCGCCGGGGATCGGCTTAATCGTCGGCGTCTCAGGTTCCGAAGGTGAGTGATGGCGGCGGTTCGTCATCGCGTTGCCTCCCTCACGAAGCCGTGACCGTGGTGAGTCGAAAGCAAAAGTTGATGGCGGCTGGCGCCGTGCTGGCGGCGGGGCTGGGGCTCGCGCTGTTGTTCCCCCGGCCGGACGACGCCATCGTCGACGCCGCGCGACGGGTGGCATCGGAATCCAAGGTCGCAACCGCCACTGTCGCGCCACCGGTCGTTGCTGCGGCGGCGGTGCTAGACGGACAGTTATCGCCGTCGCCGCCGGTGGCGGCCAGCGGCGTGGGGCTCATGCTTGGCGCCGGGGGGGTTCGCCGGCGGTCGACGCGCTCGACCATCGAATCCCGCCCGCGGATTCCCCGGAACCAGCGGCCGCGCTCCCATCCGATGCCGCGCCGTCGGGGCGGCCGGTGTACGCGCCGCTCGCCGATGAACTCGACGCCGAGCCGGCGTCGCCGTATCGCACGCACGTGGTGCACAACGGCGACACGCTCGAACGGCTCGCGGAACGCTATCTCGCCGACGGGGCGCGGGCGCTCGAGTTGTTCGATCTCAATCGCGACGTGCTGGAAAACCCGCACCTGCTGCCGATCGGCGCCGAGCTGCGGATCCCGGCCTCGTCGCCCCGCGCCGCGGAGTGACCGCGGCGGTCATCACGCCGCTGTCCGTCGCGATTCCTCGCGCCGCTCCTCGCCGCTCACTTCACCTCGGCCTACGGCTTCTTCCTCACGGTGTACGGGAAGTCCCGGCGGCCGAGCCGCATCTCGACAAACGCAGCGATCCGCGGCGCCAGGCCGAACTGCTCGCTCGTGAGCAGTTGGGTTCCCTGCAGCGTCACGTCGGGCGCGAACACGAAAAAATCCTTCCGCTCGGCGATCTGTTCGCGTGGCGGCTCAGGGTGATAGCGTTCCAGAATCTTGACGACGCTGTCGCATTCGCGAGCCACCTGGCGGTCGCCGGCGCCGAAGGCGAGATACATCGAAAGCTGCCGCTGGATCGGCGGGAACTTGAGCGGCTCGACCGACGACAGGCCGTGAAAGTTGCGCCGCGGCGAGAGCAGCACCAGCGCCTTCACGTCCTGGCCCTGCTTGCGGACGGCCAGCGGCGGGACCGACCAATCAAAGGCCGCGTACGACAGTGCCACGTTGGCGCCCATTCCGGCGCCGACGAGGCACAGCTTGTTGAGGTTGAGCTGCCCGGCGTCGTTCTGCTCGACGAGGAAGCTGCGCACCGCCTCCATGTCGTACAGCACCATGTCCTGAAAATCATCCATCTGAAAGTGGTTGGCGTCGAGCTCGTAGACCTCGTCGCCGGCGAACGCGGTCTTGCTCTCGCCGTGGCCGCGGAGGTCGACGGTCACGCAGGCGCTGGGGGCCAGCCCGCCCGGCCCCGGCGGCAGCGACTCGTCAAGCTCGGTCGGCGGGTCGCCCAGCATCAAGGCGAGCGGCTCCATCACGGCGCGCGTTTCGTTGAGGTCGTGAAGCAGCACGACAGGCGTGGTCTGCTCGCCCGCCGTGGAGGGGTAGTACGTGATGTGAAGCTGGACGCCGTCCTTGGTGGTGAGCGTGTACTCGCGGGGCGTCGCCGCGGCGCGGCGGACCTGGGCGACGGCTGGCGGCGCGGCGGCGAACAGGCCGGCGGCTGCGAGGCCGGCCAAGAGCAAGCGACGGCGAGCGGAGCGAGTCGTGGGCATAGCGTCCTCAAAATCGATTCGGGCGGGCGACGCCTTTATAATACCGCGCCGCGTGGGGCGTTTCACGGCTTGGAAACAGTTGCGAGGTAGGGCGCGCCGCCCTCGCCGCGGTGCGGGTTTTGGAGGCCGGCCTGCACCCTTGTTCCGCTGGAGATCGAGTATATTGGGCAGTCGAGGCCCATTGTTCGCTTCATGAAAGGTACGAGCCATGTCAGACGCGCCGCGAGATTCTTGGTTGATTAGCCGTCGCCATTGCTTGGAGCTTGGGGCCCTCGGCGCGCTCGCCGCGCCACTTGCCGGGCGTTCGACTGCTGCGCCGACCGCGGCAAGCGCCGGTCGCAAGCGCGTGTTGCGGTTCGCGCACTTGACCGACGTGCACGTGCAGCCTGAGCTCGACGCGGCGGCGGGGACCGTCAAGTGTCTCCATCACGCGCAATCGCTGGACGATCCGGCCGAGTTGATCATCACCGGCGGCGACACGGTGTTCGACGTCTTCGCGGTCGATCAGGCCCGCACCGATCTGCTCGCCGATTTGTGGCGCCGGACGCTCAAGAGCGAATGCTCGCTGCCGGTGCGAGCGGTCATCGGCAATCACGACATCCGGCCATGGGATGGGGCCGATTCCGTCGGCGGCGGGGGCAAAGCGTGGGCCGTCGACTTTCTGGGCCTCGAGAAGCGATACTACGCGTTCGACCAGGCCGGCTGGCGGTTTTTAGTGCTCGACACGGTCCAGCCGCGCGACGACGGCTACACGGGCAAGCTCGATCCCGAACAGCGGACCTGGCTTGACTCGGAGCTGGCGCAGCTCGCCGGCGCGAAGCCGGTCGTGATCGTCTCACACATTCCCATTCTCAGTGTGACGACGCTGATCTCCGACGATGAGCGGGTGGTGGACGGTGAGATCCGCGTGCCTGGCAGTTGGATGCTTGAGGACGGGCAATCCGTGCACTCCCTGCTGCGCGAGCACCCCAACGTGAAGTTGTGCCTGAGCGGGCACATGCACCTCTTGGACCGGTGCGAGATGGATGGCGTGACGTACATCTGCGGCGGGGCCGTGTCGGCCAATTGGTGGAAGGGCCAGCGGCAGAAGGTGGACGAGGGCTACGGACTCGTCGATCTCTACGACAACGGCCATTTTGAGTACGCCTACACGCCGTTTGGGTGGGATGCCAAGACTGTGGGCTAGGACGCTTGTCACGCCGAGGGCCGCCGAGGCGTCCGGCCGCAAGCCTACATGCCGGACCCCTCGGATGACCTCGGGGTGACGACACAATCCCCTCGATGTGTGCCAAATCGCCGTTCCACGGAATTCTCGTAAGGTTTCGGCGCGGGTTGACGTAGCGTCCCGGGCGGCGGGATGACGCCTTTTGGGGCGCGCTCGCCGCGGGGTTCAACCGCCGGAACCTCAACGTCGCCACGAGCCGCCATGAGCGAACAGCGCCTGCCGCCGGACCAGTTCGTCGTGCTTATCGCGCGACACGAGCGGCGGGTGCGGTCGTTCATTGCGTCGCTCGCGGCGTGCCGGGCCGACGTGATCGACGAGGTGCTGCAAGGCACCTACCTGGTCGCCTGGCAGAAGCTTGGTTCGTTCACCTACATGGACGCGACGCCCGACGAGGAACTGGTGCGGTGGATGTGCACCGTGGCCCGGTTTGAAGTGATGAACTACCTGCGTCAATCACGTTCGACTCGGCTGGCGTTCGACGCCGCGATCCTTGAGAAGATCGCGGACTACGAAGTCGAGCACGCCGACGACCTCGAGGCGCGCCACGACGCGCTCAAAGGCTGCCTCCAGCGATTGCCGGCGCGGCAGCGGGACCTCTTGGGCCTGCGCTACTGGCGGGGCATGTCGATCAAGGAAATCGCCAACCGGCTCGGCCAGCAGGCCAACGCCACGTACACGTCGCTCTCGCGCATTCGCAAAGCGCTCGAGCGGTGCATCGTTCACACGCTTCGCCAGGAAGGCCACGCCCGATGACCACGCCCCTCGCACCCGAAGACTTCGACGCCTTGCTGGCCCGGCTGTTCGCCGAGGGGCTGAGCGACGAGGAGCAACAATCGTTGGAGGCGACGATCGCGACCGACGCCGCGGCGCTGGCGCGCTACGTGGAGATTGTTCACCTCCGCGAGGGGCTACCGTACCTGTTGGGCGGCGAGGCGACGACGCCTGGCGGCGAAGGGCCCGGCGGCGAGGAGTATCGACTGGCGAAGCTTTTCGACGGCGGCGAACCGCTCGACGGGACTCCAACGAATCAGGCGGCGAGCGTCGAGCCGCGCTCGCGATCCATTGCAGCTGACCTGGGGGGGTCGGCGCGGCGCCTCCCGTCTTGGGCGGCGGCGGCAAGCATCGCGTTCGTGATCGGGGCAGCGCTCGCCGCCTCCGCTTACCGCTGGGCCGCGCCCAGCGCCATGCTGACCGACCGCGACGACGCTCAAGCGTTGCGGCCCGTGACCTCAGCGCCAACGACGCCGTTCGTGCAGGAAAACTGGCTCGGCAAAGTCACGGGCCTATCGCTCGAGGCGTCCGCCGACGGCGTGCTCGAGGCCATGCAGGTCGGTCAGCAGCTCCGCTGCGGCGAGGTCGTGCAACTGTCGCAGGGCTTCATGCGCGTGGAGTTACACTCGGGACTCGAATTCCTCGTGGAAGGTCCCGCGGAGTTTTCGCTGGTAAGCGACGAAGGGCTGTTCCTACGCACGGGGCGCGTTGCCGCCGAAGGACAAAGCCGGTTCGTCGTGCAAACGCCGCTGCTCACCGCCGAGTGCCTGCACGCCGAAGTGCGCTTCGAAGCGGCGGACGACGACTCGGCCAGCATTTATGTCGATGCCGGCGTCGCCACGCTGTTCACCACCGCCCAGGAAGGCGTCGGCAGCGAGAAGCTCAGCGTGCTCCATGACGGCGAGGGCTTGCTCGTGCAAAGCAAGCCAAGTCAGCGCGGCCGGCTCACCACGGCGATGCGCGGCCCGATGGATCATGTAGTGCGTGCGTGGAGCGAGGTCGAAAATCGCCTGTCGGCCTATCAACGGCTCGTGCTGACCGACCGGCCCGCGGCATACTGGC
This sequence comes from Lacipirellulaceae bacterium, assembly GCA_044867485.1. Classification (GTDB taxonomy): domain Bacteria; phylum Planctomycetota; class Planctomycetia; order Pirellulales; family Lacipirellulaceae; genus Lacipirellula. Next base: position 22,100 of record JBIOVA010000017.1, read on the forward strand.
CGCTGCATCGCGTTCGGAAGAATCGCCGCGTGCTGGACCTCACGCAGAACGGCCACGACGGCTGGCCCATCGGCAACTGGCCGGACGAGCTGGCCCGCGATGCGGCCAGCGACTCAGGCGCCTACTTCAACGGCGAATCGTACGTCGAGCCGGATCGCAAGCCGCCGATCGATCCCCGCACGGGGTTCGCCGTGGAAGGTTGGGCCAAGGTCACCGGCGGACCCGAGTACCAATCCATTTTCACGTCGCGGTGGGTGCTGCGGTCGCACCAGCCGGATTGCCAGATGTTCGGCTTCACGCTGTACGCCGGCGAAGGCGACACGTGGGAGTTTTGGACCGGCTCGGGCCAGCGCGGCGAGCTGTGGCAGCGGCTGATCTCGGATTCACCCGTGCGGCGCGATCAGTGGACGCACGTGGTCGCGACGTTCACGCCAGGCGACAAGCAAACGGCGGACTCGATCGAGGGCATTGTGCGACTGTTCGTCGACGGCAAGCAGGTGGTCGAAGGCGTCCACCGGGAATCGCTCACGGACTTTGAATGGCCCGCACGGATCGGCGCGGCGGAATTCGTGCCGCGGTATCTCACGTCGTGGTTGTTCCAAGGTTCGCTGCGCGACGTCGCGGTATACGACTACGCTTTGGCGGACGCCCGCGTGGCGGAGCATTTCAAGGCGGGATCGCCGAGCGCGGACGAACGTACGGCTCAACAGGATGGGCGGCAACCTTTGCTGATTGCGGCTGTAACAGGAGGTCGTGGACTGTGAACGCATTGCACGGGACGCTTCGAGAATCTTGCAGCCACCGTCGCGACAAGGCCGCGCGGGCGTTTACGCTGGTGGAATTGCTGGTGGTCATCGCGATCATCGGCGTCCTGGTCGCCCTGCTCTTGCCGGCCGTCCAGGCGGCCCGCGAAGCGGCGCGGCGCACACAGTGCGCCAACCAGCTTCGGCAACTGTCGATCGCGTTTCAGAACCACCACGACGCCCATCAGCATCTGCCCACGGGCGGCTGGCATTGGTCGTGGCTGGGATACCCTGACTACGGCTTCGGCAAGGATCAGCCCGGCGGTTGGATGTACAACATCTTGCCGTTCATCGAGCAGCAGGCGATGCACGACATCGGCCGCGGGACCACCGGCGCGGGGATGCGCGCGGCGACGGTGCGGCGGGTCCAGTCGCCGTTTGAAGGCATGACCTGCCCCAGTCGGCGCCACGCTAACGTTTATCCGTTCCTCAACGCTGGGGCGACCTGGGCGTTGTCCGATCCGTTCGAGCTCTGCAGCAAGACCGACTACGCCGCCAACGCCGGTGATATGATCCTGCCCGAGTTGAACGGCGGTCCCGTCGCCAATGGCAGTGACGACTACCAAACGATTCGCGATACGTACAACTGGGCGGCCTTCGGCGCGACGACCTACAGCCAATACCAAGGCGAGAACGAGGCGACCGGCGTCGTGTTCGGCCGCTCCGAGGTCAACTTCCGCCACGTGACTGACGGCACGTCGAACACCTACATGGTCGGCGAGAAATATATGTCCACCGACGAGTACGACACGGGACTCGACTTTGGCGACAACGAGCCCGCATTCTCCGGCAACAACACCGACACGCTGCGAACGACGTGCAATCACCGCGGTCCGCGCGGCGCGCTCCTGCTGCGATCCGATGCGCCGGGCACTTCGGACGACGGCCTTAACGGCGGCAAACAGTCCGATCCCGGCTACGGCGGCGAGCTGATCTTCGGCGGCGCCCACGCCTCCGGGTTCAACATGGCGTTTTGTGATTCGTCCGTGACCTTCGTAAACTTTGAAGTCGACCCTGAAGTGCACCGGGCCCGCGGCCACCGGGCCGACGGCGTGGTGACGAGCCAGTAGCGAGCGTCCGTTTCGTAAGAATTGTTGATTCAGAGCGGCTCAATCCTGTACCCCGATTGAAAGGAGCACCGACTGATGAACCGAACCTGTCTGACGTTTCTTGCAGCGACGTTGATCGCCTTTGCAGGCGCGTCACTCGCCCGTGCCGGGACCTTTGCCAACATTACCATCGACGACGTCTACTCGGATTGGGCAGGCGTGCCGGATGCGATCACGGATGCCGCGGACACGACGACGGGGCCGGACATCACGACCGTGCAGGTCGCCAACGACAACACCTATCTCTACATCCGCGTGCACTACAACGCGGTAGACTCGTTTCCGACGTACCTGGCCATCGACAACGACAGTAACCCAGCCACCGGCTTCAACATTTTTGGCGCGGGGATCGTCGGCTCCGAGGCGGGATACGCCGACGACTTCGACTTCGACCAGCGCGCCGGATTCAACATCGGCACGCTCAAGGACCCCGTGCGGCTGACTGAGCCGGAGAGCGGTTCGGCGATTCTGTCCTCGTTCGCAGAAAGCACGGATCGCGAACTGGCGATTCGCCTCGACACGACGTTTGATCCGTTTGTGGGCGCCGGGGACGTGTTCCCGACGGACACGTTCACGCTGCTGTTTTATTCACTGGATGCAACGTTTGGGCAGGCTGACATCACTGCCGCGACGCAGTACACGCTGGCAGTTCCCGAACCGGCGACAATGGGCCTGGCGACGATGGGCGTCGCCCTCGCCGCTTACCGCCGTCGGCGGCGAGGCTAAACTGGCTGGACGCAACGACTGGCGACGCAGTTCATAAAAGTTGAACTGCGTCGCCAGAGACTTTGACCCGCGCCGTCGGCGGCCAGGATTCTCGATCGGCTACTTGAAACGCATGTCGGAGTGATTGGGAAGGAGTGAATGCCATGATTCGACGACTGTTCCTCGTGGCGGGATTGTCAATGGCAGGCTGGTGTGCCGGCCAGGCCAGCCGCGCACAAACGCCAATCGTAGCGCCGAGCACCTGGGCCAGCGGCATCGTCATCGATCCCTCGACCGACCCGCCGGATCCCGTCACGTTCGACGACTGGGACGACGTCCCCGTGGCGGTTTCTGACCCCGCCGACAATCCCAGCGCTCTCAACATCATCGACATCGCCGACGTGAAGATCGCCAACGACGCGAACCTGCTGTACATCTACGCGTCCGGACACAAAATGCGGACCAATGGGATGTACCTCGCGTTTGATACGGACCAAGATCTGGCTACCGGATTCAACATCTTCGGCTTGAGCCTGGTCGGGTCGGAGATCGGCTACGTGAACGACTTCGTGTTCGACCAACGCGACTCCGCCGTATTCAACAGCAACAAGACCGGCGGCGTGCCGGACCCCGGCGGCTCGTGCTGCACCGGCGGGCCTTTGGATCTGAACAATGGCGGCGCGCTGATGAATCCCGCCTGGAACGTCGAATCCGGCGAGCGCGAGTGGGGCATTCCGCTCGACGCGGTGTGGAGCGTGAACGAGCCGTTTGACCCCACGTTCCCCAATCCGACGTTCAACTTCATCCTGTGGACCGACCAGGGCCTCAGCGACGTGACCGACGTGATCAGCTACACGCTGGCGACCCCGCCGGAGGCGGGCGGCGATTTCGACGACGACGGCGACGTCGACGGCGCCGACTTTCTGAAGTGGCAGCAAGATCTCGGCGCCGGACTCGACGCGGGCGACTTGGAAGATTGGAAGGCGAACTACGGAACGCAGCCACCGGCCGCGGCCGCCAGCGGCGCCGTTCCGGAGCCGGCGACGCTGCTCAGCGCCATGCTCGGCGCCTGTGCCGTCGGCGTCTTGCGACGGCGCGGGGCGACAGCGCCGCGTGGCCAACGAGACGAGGCTTAATGACGCGGCCACTCCACAGCGCGTGCCCGCGTCTGCCCGCAGCTTGGCGGCAGTTGTTGGCCTGCTGCGCCGTTCTTCTGGGGGCGCCGTCCGCGGCGGCCGTTGAGATCGTCGTCCCGGCGTACTTCTATCCCAGCGGCAGCGGCAACAGCCACTGGACCGCGATGACCAATGCGGCCGACGACGTCGAGATCACCGCGATCATGAATCCCGGCAATGGCCCCGGCAACGCGCGCGACAACAATTACGTCAACGTGGTGAACGCCTTCCGCGCCGCGGGGGGGCGGGTCATCGGGTACGTGTACTCCAGTTACGGCGCCCGGCCGCTCGCGGAAGTGACCGCCGACGTCGACAAGTTCGCCCAGTGGTACGACGTCGACGGCATCTTCGTCGACGAGATGTGGAACAACGGGCCCGCGGAAAAGCTCAACTACTACAAGTCCATCTACGACCACGTGAAGTCGATCAATCCCGATTGGGAAGTCATGGGCAATCCCGGCACGACCACGATCGAACAGTACCTCACGTGGCCCGCGGCCGACCGGCTGATGGTATTCGAGAATGTCGGCGCCCAATATCCCGGCCATACGCCGTCGGCCTGGAACGCCAATTACGATCGCTCGCGGTTCGTCCACCTGGTGCATACCGAGGCGTCGAGCGCGAACATGGAGATGTACCTGCAGTTGGCGCTGGCGCGCAACGTCGGCGGCATTTACGTGACCAATGACGTGCTCAACAATCCCTGGGACACGCTGCCGACGTACTGGCAGGCCGAGGTCGACGCAGTCGCGGAGTTGACGAACGTGTTTCCATCGGCCGACTTCAACGAGGACGGCTCCGTTGGCGGCGAAGACCTGGAGCGCTGGCGCGACGGCTTCGGGCGGGCCCATCCCCGCGTTTGGCGCGGCGACGGCGACGAGGACGGCGACAACGACGTGGACGGCGAGGACTTCCTGCAATGGCAGCGCGGCTTGACGCCCGCGGAGGCGATCGTGGCCGCTGCACCCGTCCACGCCGTTGCGGAGCCCACGGCGAATTGTCTGGGCGTCGCGGCAGCCGTGCTCGCGACCGCCGCGGGCCGAACCAGCCTTCGCGGCCTGCGGCCTCGCGATACAATGATCAGGCGCCCTCTGCCTCAACCCCAGTCGGCGCGTTTCCCACAAACTCTTGACTGAAAGGCATTGGATCATGCCACAGGAATCTTCCGTTCCGACGCGGCGTTCGTTCCTGCAAACCTCGACCGGCGTTGGCGCCGCGATGCTCGGCGCCCTGGCCGTGCCCCGCGCCGCTCACGCGGGCGTCGATGAGACGTTGCGCGTTGGGTTGGTCGGCTGCGGGGGTCGCGGCTCCGGCGCCGCCATCGACGCCCTGGCCGCCGATCCGCAGGCCCGGCTGGTCGCGGTCGCCGATGCGTTCCCCGATCGCGCCAAAGACATGCTCGATCTCTTAAAGACCGACGAGAAGTACGGCCCGCAGATCACCGTCGATCCCGATCGCATCTACGTCGGCTTCGACGCCTACAAGCAGCTCATCGACAGTGGCGTCGACGTGGTGCTCCTGGCCACGCCGCCCCACTTTCGGCCCGCCCACCTGACCTATGCCGTGAACGCCGGGAAGCACTGCTTCGTCGAGAAGCCGGTGGCCGTCGACGCGCCGGGCGTGCGAGAAGTCATCGCGGCCTGCAACGTGGCCAAGCAAAAGGGCCTCGGCATCTGCTCGGGCCTGTGCTGGCGCTACGAGTACGGCATGCGCGAGAGCGTCCGCCAGGTGCTCGAAGAGAAAAAGATCGGCGACGTCGTGGCGGTCGAATCCCGATACCTCACGGGCGAGCTCTGGCACCGCGGCGACGATCCCAAGTGGAGCCGCATGGAATACCAGCTCCGCAACTGGCTGTATCACACGTGGCTGTCGGGCGACCACATCATGGAGCAGGCCGTCCACAGCATCGACAAGGCGGCGTGGATCCTGGGAGATACGCAGCCGCTGCAGGCCGTTGCGATGGGCGGCCGGCAGAAGCGCACCGACTCCAAGTACGGCGACGTGTACGATCACTTTGCCGTGTTCTACGACTATCCCAACGGGATTCGCATGACGCTCGCCTGCCGCCAGCAGGATGGCTGCGCGACCGACGTCGAGGATCGCGTGTTCGGTTCCGAGGGCATGGCGGAGCTCGTGAATCACAAGATCTTCGACCGCGCCGGCAAGCAAACCTGGCAGTACAAGGGGCCGCAACCCAGCTTCTATCGCGTCGAGCACAAGGAGTTTTTCGCCAGCATCCGCAGCGGCGAGCCGGTCAACAACGGCCACTACATGTGCAACAGCACGATGTTGGGGCTGCTCGGCCGGCAGGCCGCGTACGCCGGCGGCCTAGTGACGTGGGACGAGTGCTTCAACAGCGACGTGCGGCTCGGGCCGACGGATTACGCTTGGGGCGACGCGCCGGAAGTCGTCGTTCCGATTCCCGGCCAGAAGCCCGCCGCCGAAATCGCCAAGTCCTAGGAGTCCAGCGCTAGGTTTCACCACGACGACACGACGAGCACGACGCCGGAAGTCCCGGATTTGTCGGGCACATTGGCTCAGGTCGTTGCCGGGGAATGCGATGATCCTTGCCGGCGACAAAGAGTTTGCCGACAGCCAGAGGCAAACCGCGAGCACGCCCAGAAATCGGCGTTCGTCGTGTCCGTCGTGCCGTTGTGGTGAACATGACTTAGCGCTGTCGTACTAGCAGGCTCCGCGCTTCGCAATTCAGAGTTCACCACAGAGTGCGCAGAGACCACAGAGAAAGATAAACAGAGAAGAATTCGCAACAAAAAGATCGTGCCGGCGTTGAACCCTCCGGTTTTAAGACCCTCTCGTCTTTTCTCCGTGCCCTCTGCGCACTCTGTGGTAAATCTTTTTCTGACGTATCTTGGATAAAACGTCAGGATCCGGCGGCTGATGGCGCCATCTCGAATGGCCGCAGGTCCTGTTGCATCAGCATCGGCGCCGGCTCGTGCTCGATGGGCGGAGTTGCGCCAGACTGCTTGCACTGCTTCTTGACGCCGCTCTTGACGACCTTGTGAATGAACTCGAGCTTCTCGACCACCGGCGGCACGACGAGCTTGGGCGCGAGGTCGATCAGCCCCATCGTGCGGTTGATTTCGTTGCCCAGTACGCCCACTTCCAGAAACTGGGCGACCATCGGCGCCACGCTGCGGCCGCGGATGTTTGCCCGCACCGACTTGTAAAGATGACTCGCCGTGTCAAGCACCGCGACGACGTCGAGGTACAAGGCGAACGTCTCGGCGAAATCCTCCCACGGATGGGCCGAGGCGTACGCGCTGATGAAACTCGTGCGCCAGTCCTCGCGGGGGCCGTTCTGGTAATACGCGGCCATCGCCTCGGCGTACGGCGGGTGGTTGTGATCGCCGAAGTGCTTGAGGCAGTCCTTCTCGCGCCGGCCCTGAACCAGCAGTTGCCAGTAGTAGTGGCCCACTTCGTGGTGGAAGTGGCCGATGAGCGTGCGGTGTGCTTCATGGAACGTGACGCGAAGCTTCTCGCGCTCCGCGTCGTCGGCCTCGCGGAGGTTGATCGTGATCTTGCCGTCGGCGTGACCGGTGTAGACCATTTCGGCGTCGCCGGCGTCGCGCCACTCGTTGGCCGGCGGTTCGACGTCGGCTTTGAAATCGAACGAGAGCGGCGGCGTTGCGTCGGCATAAGGCAGGCCGATCCGGTCGAGCGTGTAGAGCAGCCGACGCTTGGCCGCTTCGAGCCGGGCCCATTTCTCGCGGTTTCCCGGGACCGTCAGATCGGGGATCGTCTCGGTCAGCCGGCACGATCCGCAGAGAGCGTCGGCGCCCTCTCCCTCCGGGAGAGGGTTAGGGTGAGGGGGAAGCGGAGTGGAGCAGCCATTGGGGTTCTCCCTCGCCCCGACCCTCTCCCGAAGGGCGAGGGAGTTGAAGCAGCAGTTGCACACGTTCTCGACCGCATAGTTGCTGCACTTCTTGAGCGGCACTCGGCAGTCGAGATAGCTGCAGCGAGACGAGCCGTCGCCCTCCGGCTGCAGCGTGGTGAGTCGACGGCAGCCTTCGCACCACCCCACGTCGGCGCCGCACGCCAGACATTGCGTGTTCTCGAAGAACAGCCGATTGCCACAGGTGCAGCGATAGGTTTGCATGAGACGCGCTGGAGTTGCCCGGGGGGAACGCCGGTCAGGATGAGCACGAGGATCACGCAAACTGTGTGCCGCAGCGAGTGCCAAGTCAAGGTCGGGCCGGCGCTCGGATGCGACGCCGCGAGGATTCTGGCGTCCCGCGCCACTATCGGGACGACCTGCGGAAGTCGCGCTGCGGGTCGCTGCGTCGAGTGCCAGCGGTTTCCGTCGGCCCCTTCAGCCAGACGCATTCAGATGGCCGCGGTGGGAACCATCGACCAAGCCTCGTTCATTTCCGGCACGCGAGCTTCGGTCAAATAATTGACGACGCTGGCGATGGCTCCCTCCAGCGGCGTCGTCACGGCCCGCGAAATCTGGCATGCCGAAAACGCCGCCGGCAAGCAGATGCGGCTCGTCTGCTCGATGAGCAAGTCGAGCAGCTCGGGGAAGTCCTCAAAGATGCGGCCGTACACGAACACATGGCCGGGATTCAACATGTTGATGGCCAGCGACAGGCCGAGGGCGAGGAACTTGCACAGCCGACGCAGCTCGGCCTTGGCGACCCGGTCGCCTTGCCGGACGAGATTGACGATGTCGTCGACGTTCACCTTTCGGCCCAAGCGCTGGCTGACGCGCTGGACGAGGGCCCATTGGCTGGCGACGGTTTCCAGGCAGCCCTTGTTGCCGCAGTGGCAGGGGCGGCCGCCGGCGACGACGGTGGAGTGGCCGATTTCGCCGGCAAAGCCATTCTGCCCGGCGAAGAATCGGCCGTTCACCATCACCGCCATGCCCACGCCCGTGCACATGTCGAACATCACGAAATTGTCGAGGCGCTTGGCGCCGCCGTGGAGCCGCTCGCTGAGGCAGAGCGCGTGCGTGTCGCGGACCATCACGCAGTCGACGCCGGTGGCGCGGCTGAGATCCTGGGCCAGCGGCCGGCCGTTGACGCTGCGCAGGCTCGCGGAAAACAGCACCTGCTGGTTTCGATAGTCGATGAGCCCGGGGAGGCTGATGCCGACGCCATGCGTGGCGATCTGCTTGTTGCGCATGCGCTGCTTGACGCGCTTGATCAGCGCTGCCAGCAGGTCGTCGTAATTGTCCGGCGTGGGAAACCGCGTGACGGCGTCGGGGCGCTGCACGCCGTCCAAGCCGGCGGCGGCGATCGCGCACGAGTCGACGTCCAGCGTCACGCCCAGGACTTGCGCGGTCGCGGTGGCCAATCTTAGCCGTTTGGGCGGCCGACCGCGGCCGGCGCCCGCTTCCTCGAACTCCTCGAGCAGCCGCGATTCCAGCAGCGACGCGACAGCTTTGGCCGCCGTGGGGAACGTCACCCCGATGCGCTTGGTCATCTCCGCGCGAGTCGACGGGCCATGCTGCTGGATGACGCGCAACACCAGCCGCTCGTTGAGGCGGCTCAGGAGCTGGGGCTGGATCGGCGATTGGCCGTAATCGTCCTGTTGCATGTGGGAACTCCCTTGGATTTGGCTCGCTTGGTCGTGGGTCCGTTTCGTCACCCCGAGGTCAGTCGAGGGGTCCGGCATGTCGACTTGCGGCCGGACTTCTCGGCTGACCTCGAAGTGACACATTCAAATCTGGCCCACGACTGGCGCGCTTGCTGGCGCGAAAGTGTTTGTCCCCGTAGGGCCGCCACTCACGGCCCGAAGCCGGCAAAAGGTTCCTCTCCCTGGATGGTGCTCGCCGCGCGCCAGACGCTCAGTTCCACGCCGTCGACGACGAACCGGACCGAGCCGTCGCACATGGCGGCGTTCACTCCGCCCGGGTGACGACTTCGCGCGGCCGCCTTGAACAAGTTGGCAGCCGATTGACTGTTACACGGGGGATTGGGATCCACGGGGTTGCACTCCATGACGTTTTGCATCGTATCAGGCTCCGACGCATTCGGAAGCGCGAACGTCTCGAAACCCGCCGCCCAACCCCACCAGGTCAACCCGCGCTTGTCCCCGTCTCGGCCTTGCACGGTCTCAGAAGCCAGCAGCGTGTTGCTCAGGCCGTCGGTAATCTCCTTCAACTTCACAATCCGCTGGTGTTTGGGGTTCCAGTCGTCGCCGACAAACGGGCTCCCCAAGTACTTGACGTACGCCGGGTTGCTCGGGCCCAGGTGGTCCCAGCCAATGTGATTGGTGTTGCCGTAGTTGGCGACGTAGCTGTGGTACGTCACGCCGTCGCTGGCGCGGACTTGAGGCTCGTCGCTGGGACACGTCAAACTCGTAATCCGCGTCCGCGTGACCTGCAAGTTTTGGATCGGCGGCGTATGGGTCGGTCTGTCGCTGTCGTAACGGTACTCGATCAGAAAGAACTCCGACGATTCGGGGAGTCGCCGATACAACTGGGCAAGCTGCACTTGCTCCAGAAATGGCAGGATCTCCATTTGCCAGGTCCCCCAACAGCAACTGTAATTGCCGGCCGGCAGGCGATTCTTGGCGCCGTGGTAGTTGTGCATCGCAAGGCCGACTTGCTTGAGATTGTTCAAACACTGGGCGCGCCGCGCCGATTCGCGGGCCGCTTGGACGGCTGGCAGCAGCAGCGCCACCAGAACGCCGATGATCGCAATGACCACCAGCAGCTCCACGAGCGTAAAACCACGAGTGCTCCGCGTCATCATGAACTGCCTCGCTCGGTGCGGAACGTCGACCCAGGAACTCGATGGCGCCGGCTGGCTAGTTCGCCGGGCGGCTGACCATCTCGAAAACGAAGTGATTCTCACGATCCGCGGCGACTTCGATCGTTTGCTGACTCTTGACGTTGTATTCCGGCGGCGCTCGTTCCGGCGCGGTCGGAATGCTCGGCCCGCCCGGCACGGCGCTGACCATCACCGGCGGGGCGTTCGCATCGGGCGCATTAATCTCGACGTGATACGTTCCAGGCCGCAGGCCCTTGTCCTGCGGAATGTGGTAGTGGCCGGCTTGGATCATCGCGCCGGCCGCGGCGGGTCTCTCGGCGTTCAACGAAGTAAATCGAATCGAGGCTCCGTCCAGCGGCGTCCCATCCAAGGTTACTTGACCCGAGACTTCCAACCGATCGCTACCGGGGCCGCAACCCGCCCACGCCAGCAGGCTCAGCACGACGCCGACGCGGACGGCCCCCCAGCCTGCACGCAGCGGCATGCGTGCCGCGCTCCCAGGCCGTGGCGTCAGGCCGGCGCCGTTGTCCGCTTGGCGCCGCGGGGCGCCGCCGGATTCGGAGGCCTGTTGAGCGCGGCCATGCCTTTCTTTCAAGCTCATCGCCGACATACTAAGCGACTTTTAATAAATAAGCAAATCCTCGTCGCGTCTTTTTTCTTTGAGTTTTCCTCAACCGAGCACGAATTCTGGGCGGACCGCCGCCCAAAAAATGCCTCGGCCCAAGTTGAAAAAATGGAGTAGGAACAGGCAAACTCAGCTTGACATTCGAAACGGAGGGTTTAATTTGTAAACGACGCTTCATTTATCTCCGATTCGGACGCGTTGACAAGGCCTCGTTTCAGGTTGCCCGTTCACTTCAATTTTTTGACATCTCAGGAGGTTCGACTCATGAAACCACAGTTGCTGAACATCGCGGCAGCGCTCGCGATCGCGCTTGGGGCGGGCGCCGCGCACGCTCAAAATCCGGTGTACTCCTTTGAGGCGGGCGCCGATGGATTCTTTGGCCTGGGAGCAACGGTCGCCCAGGAGCCCACGATCGGCGTGACGCACCTGGAGAACTCCCTGAAATACGAGGTCGGCGCCGGCGGGTTTGTCGGCGCCCGCACCGAAACCGTCGTCCCCGTCACGCTCAACGACCCGCCCGGCGTCGGCTATGTCCTCTTCGATGTGACGCTCACCGACGCCTATCCGGACACGTTCGCCGACATCGGCGTCACCGTGTTCGGGCACGCGCTCAACGCCCCGGGCGGCGCACAGTTTGGGCACCAGGTCCAGTTTGCCGACACCGTGTCGATCGCTGCCTTAGGCGCCGGCACGCACCTCGACCAACGCATTGATCTCGACCAATCCGTGGGCCCCTACCGCTTCGGCGAATCGTTCAACGACATCTTCGGCCCGGGGCCGACCGACCTCACCGTCGCCTCGGCCTTTCAATTCTTCATCAGCAAGAACGTCCTCACGCCGGTCACGATCTATATCGACAACGTCCGCCTGGCCGTCCCCGAGCCGGCGGCGATAGGTCTCGTCGGGCTCGCCGGGCTCGGGTTGGTCAGTCTCCGTCGTCGCGCGGCGCGCGTCGCTTGACAGACGGCGCACCCGCGCGTCGTCGCCTGACGTCACTATGCCCGGGTGGCGCGGCTTGGCCGCGCCACCCGATTTTGCTAGGCCGACTGCCGTGTCATCGCCTTGGGAATTTCACCGGAGTTGAGGACTGACAATGAACACGAATCTTTGTTCGCATGCGTTGATGACCGGCGCATGGGCGCTGCGATTCGCTGCCTCGCTAGCGACGATCATGGTCGCTTTGAGTGGCGCGAGTGCGGCTTTTGCCCAGGCGACGCTCGCCTATTCCTTTGAAGGCGACCTGCAAGGCTTTGGCGCCAATGGCGGGGGCGTGACGATTGATCTGGACACGATCGGCGCGACCGACGGCGCCAACTCGATGAAGGTCGACATCGTGGCGCCGGCGACGTTCGTCGGGGCGCTCACCGCAAATCTAGTCCCTGAGATCGGCGATCCGCCCGGCTTCGACTTCATCATCTATGATTTGACCATCACCGAGCAATTCCCCGACGAGGGGTTCGTCAGCGCCGGAATTACGATCTTCGGGGCGTCGCAACCTGATCATCCCGGCGGGCAGCTCTTTGGATTGCAGGCCCAATTCTTCCCAGACGATGAAGTCCCGCTGGGCGACCTGACCGTCGGAACGCACGAGATTCGGATGGAGCTCACCTCCGCCCTGCATCCGTTGACGTTCGAGCCGGGCTCGTTCAACGACATCTTTGGCGTCGAAGGCAGCGACCCCAACGACCTCATTCCCACCGGCTTCCAGATTTACATCAACAAATCGGGCACGACTCCCTGGACGGGCTACTTCGATAACATTCGCGTGGGCAAGAACCCGACGCTCGACGCCGATTTCAACAACGACGCCATCGTCGATGCGACCGACCTGGGAATCTGGAGCGGCGCCTTTGCGGTCGATTCCGCTGGCGACGCCGACGCCGACGGCGATTCCGACGGCGCCGACTTCCTCATTTGGCAGACGCAACTTGGCCCAGTCCCTCCCGCCGCCGCCGTGCCGGAACCGACGATGCTCTCTCTCGCGGGAATTGCGGCGTTGGCCGGCGCTGCTCGTCGGCGTCATCGCCCCTAGGCGACGCACTGCTGCCGCGATCGTTTCCCGGCGACAGTGATTGGGCCGGACGAAACGCCGCGGCGCTGATGGGGCGCCCGCGTTGCGTAGCTGCTATGCTACGCAACCAGCGCGACGGCCAATCGCCCCAACGCACCGAGCCGATCGCCGCGAGGGATTCCGGACCCGCAGCCGCCATGCAACTCAGCCTCTTCGATTGGATCGTCATCGGCCTCTACTTCGTCGCCAATCTGGCGATCGCCCTCTACTACGCACGCCGCGCCGGCGGCAGCACGAGCGAGTTCTTCCTCTCGGGCCGCAACGCTCCCTGGTGGCTCGCCGGCACGTCGATGGTCGCCACCACCTTCGCGGCGGACACGCCGCTGGCCGTCACGGGGCTAGTCGCCAAGAACGGCGTCGCCGGCAATTGGATTTGGTGGTCGATGGTCATGAGCGGGATGATGACCGTCTTCTTCTACGCCCGCCTGTGGCGCCGCGCGGGCGTGATGACCGACGTCGAATTCGCCGAGTTGCGGTATAGCGGCAAGCCCGCGGCGTTCTTGCGCGGCTTCCGGGCGCTCTACCTCGGCGTCCCGATCAACTGCATCATCCTCGGCTGGGTCAGCCTGGCGATGCTCAAGATACTCAAGACCTCGCTCGACGTCGGCGACGCCGCGGCGATGGGCATCCTCGTCGGACTGCTGCTCTACACCGCGTTCTACACGACACTCGCCGGACTCTGGGGCGTGTATGTCACCGACATGCTGCAGTTCGCGCTCAAGATGGGGATGGTCATTCTGCTCGCCATCTTCGCGGTGAAGGCAGTCGGCGGCATGGACGCACTGCAAAGCAAAGTCGCCACGCTCGACGCGGCCGCCGGCGCCGGCGACACGCGGCTCGCCTTCCTGCCGCCGCTCGACTCGGCGTGGATGCCCGCGGTCACGTTGTGCACGTACCTGGCCGTCACCTGGTGGTCCACCTGGTACCCCGGCGCCGAGCCCGGCGGCGGCGGCTACGTCGCCCAGCGCATCTTTTCCGCCAAGGACGAGCGGCACGGCGTGCTGGCGACGCTGTGGTTCAACGTCGCCCACTACGCCCTCCGGCCGTGGCCGTGGATCGTCACCGCCCTGGCGTCGATCGTGCTCTACCCGGACCTCGCGGACAAAGAATCCGGCTACGTGATGACGTTCATGGACCCGCAGGTGTTCCCCACCTACCTCCGCGGCTTCATGCTCGCCGGGTTCGCGGCGGCGTACATGTCGACGATCGCCACGCAGCTCAACTGGGGCGCCTCCTACGTGGTGAACGACTTCTATCGCCGCTTCGCCGTCCGCCACGCCTCCGAGCGGCACTATGTCTATGCGTCTCAGGCCGCGACGGCGCTGATCATGCTCGTGTCGCTCGGCGTCACGTTTCTGCTCGCGCGGTACGAGAAGGACGTGAGGGACGCCTGGGAGCTGCTCATGGCGACGGGCGCGGGCACCGGCGCCGTCTATTTGCTGCGGTGGTACTGGTGGCGGATCAACGCCTGGTCCGAGGTCTCGGCGCTCGTCGTCGCCGCGATCACGTCGATCCTGTTGCAGCAGTACGCGTTCGACCTCAGCGACCCCAGCGACGGTTCGCGGCAATTCGCCTACCTCATGCTGACGACCGTGGGCGTGACGAGCGCCGCGTGGGTAGCCGTCACGTTTCTCACCCGCCCGGAGCCGACCGAGAAGCTCGTCGCGTTCTACCGCACCGTGCGACCGGCGGGCCCAGGCTGGGCGCCGATCGCGCGCGTCGCCGGCGACGTCGGCGAGCCGACGGAGAGCTTGCGCGAACAGTTCGTCAACTGGATTCTCGGCTGCGTGCTGATTTACTCGACGCTCTTCGGCATCGGGCACCTCGTGTTCCAGCGCTGGGCCGCGGGGCTGGGATTGCTCGCAGTGGCGGGCGTCGCCGCGGCAATCATCTCACGCAGCCTGTCGAAGACGATGTGGCGCGGCGCCACGGCGGCGCTGGTCCTCGCCGCGGCGTGCACCGCCCGCGAAGCCCGCGCTCAAGACGCCGACGCCCCGCGGCCGTACCGCGTGATTGCTTACCTCTTCGGCCGCACCGACGTCGCCAACATCGGCGCCGAGAAGCTCACCCACATCAATTACGCCTTCGCGCTGGTGAGCGACGAGGGCCGCATCGTCCTCCAGGGCAATCGCGCAACCACGCGGCTCGCGGAGCTGCGCGCGCTCCGCGAAAGGCATCCCCACCTCAAAATCCTGCTCTCCGTCGGCGGCTGGGGCGCCGACCATTTCTCCGACGCCGCCCTCACCGACGCCTCGCGCGAAAAATTCGCCGCCAGTGGCGTCGAGCTCCTCCTCGCCCACGACCTCGACGGCATCGACCTCGACTGGGAGTACCCCGGCCAGCCGGGCCCCGGCATCAAGCACCGCCCCGAGGACAAGCAGAACTTCACGCTCATGCTCGCCGAGCTGCGCCGGCAGCTCGACGACGCCAGCCGCGAGCGCTCACCCCGCGGCGACCAGCGGCTGCTGCTCACGATCGCCTCGGCCGCCGGCCGCTACTTCGACCACACCGAGATGGACCGTCTCCACGAGCATCTCGATTGGATCAACATCATGACCTACGACATGGTCAGCGAGGGCGCCAAGATCACCGGGCATCACACAGGCCTGTTCCCCCCGGCCGGCGCTCCGCCCGGCGAACGGTGCGTCGAGAGTTACGTTGACCAGCACCTCGCCGCGGGCATCCCGCCGCACAAGCTCGTGATCGGCGCCGCCTTCTACGGCCGCGGCTGGACCGGCGTGAACCCCGAGAACAACGGCCTCCGGCAGTCCGTCGGGGAATATGCCGGCAGCCACGGCTACGACCGCCTCGCACGCGACTTCATCAACAAGAACGGCTTCACGCGCCACTGGGACGCCGCGGCTCACGCCCCGTTCCTATGGAACCCAGAGCCCCGCACGTTCATCTCCTACGACGATCCCAAGTCGCTCGCCGCGAAGGCGGCGTATGTGAAAGAGCGCGGCCTCGGCGGCGTCATGTTCTGGGAATACAGCCAAGACCTCGACGAGCAGCTTCTCGACGCGTTATCGACGGCGCTGCGGTGACGCCAACTTGGGTGGCCCAGGTTGTCGTTCCGACGGCTACCTGGGCGGCGCAGCCGCAAGAGGTTCCTCGAGGCGACCATCCCGAAGAGATGAAAGCCATTCGCCGGCGGCTGAGCCTAGCAACGCCGCCGGCGCCAGGAGCGTCATGGATCTCGCGTCCAACTCGAAAGGTTGACAGACGATCCGCCAAACGCGATACGCACTCAGAGATCTCCGGGCGACGGCGTGAGAGCAGGAAAGCTGGGTAGTGTGGGATCGCGAAATTAGCGCCGCGCCATAAATCGAACTATTTGTTCGATTTTTCAGTTGCACACTTCGGCCAGCGCGGTATCATCTCCCACGGTGACGAGGCGCAGGCCCGCTTCACCTTCGCTGCTCTTTGACAAGTCGCCATAGAAATCTCCTAAAACGGCTCCGTTCGGAGCCGTCCGACTTCGTGTCGGGTAGCGCACTCTTGCGCTGCCGCCGCTCCCAGAAAATTTCCAGGGTGAACGGTCACCTTGG
>JBIOVA010000018.1:0-14923 GCA_044867485.1 Lacipirellulaceae bacterium
GGAGGTGGTGATCTGCTGCGTCATTACCGCCACCGCCGTCCCGACGAGGACCGCGAGACAAGGCGCGAGCACCCCGATCGCGGCCATCTTCATCTCGAACGCCTCGATCTTCTTGCCGAGATACTCCGGAGTCCGCCCCACCATGAGCCCGGCGATGAACACCGCGACGATGGCGAACATGAGCATGCCGTACAGCCCGCTGCCCACGCCGCCGAAGATCACTTCGCCGAGTTGAATGAGTCCCATCGGAATCATCCCGCCCAGCGGCGTGTAGGAGTCGTGCATCGAGTTGACGCTGCCGTTGGACGCCGCCGTCGTGGCCGTCGCCCACAAGGCGGAGCTGGCGATGCCGAACCGCGTCTCCTTGCCTTCCATGTTGCCGCCGGCTTGCGTGGCCGAGGCGCCGGCGTCGACGCCCATCCCCGCGTATTGCGGCACGCCCGACTGTTCGGCCAACATGGCCCCGATCGCGAGCGGGACGAAAATCACCAGCATGGCGGCCAGCACGGCCCAGCCTTGCCGCGTGTCGCCGACCATCGCGCCGAACGTGGTACACAGCGCGGCCGGGATCAGCAGAATCGCCAGCAACTCGAGAAAGTTCGACAGCGGCGTCGGGTTCTCAAACGGATGGGCCGAGTTCACGTTGAAGAACCCGCCGCCGTTCGTGCCAAGCTGCTTGATCGCGAGCTGCGACGCGACCGGCCCCATCGCCAGCGACTGTGTCGTCACGGGGTCGCCCTCGCCGCCGGCAATCGGCTCGACCAGCTCCACAGTCTGGTAGGCGCTGAAATTCTGAAGGACGCCCTGCGAGACCAGCGCCACCGCCAAGATGACCGACAATGGCAGCAGGATGTACAGCGTCGAGCGGACCAGATCGAACCAAAAATTACCGATCGTGCCCGCCGTGTGCCGCGCCAATCCGCGAATCAGTGCCGCGAGCACGGCCATCCCGGTCGCCGCCGACACGAAGTTCTGCACCGTCAGCCCCAGCATCTGGGACAGGTAGCTGAGCGTCGTCTCGCCGCCGTAACTCTGCCAATTGGTGTTCGTGGCAAAACTGGCGGCCGTGTCGAACGCCAGGTCGGGCGTCGTCCCCGGCAGCTCCTGCGGATTCAGCGGTAGCGCGCTCTGCAGACGCAGCAGCGCGTACACCGCCACAAAACCTAACGCGTTGAACACGAGCGCCGCGATCGCGTACTGCCGCCAACCCATCTCCTGCTGCGGATCGACGCCAGCCAGGCGATACACGCCGCGCTCGCACCAGCCCAGCCAGCGGTCCAGGCCGCACGGCTTGCCTTCATACACGCGGGCCATGAAGGCGCCCAACGGCTTGGCCAGCGCAACCAGCACGCCCAGGTACAACACCAGTTGAATCCACGCGTTGGCAGTCATTCGAACCACTCCGGCTTCAAGAGCGCTGCGGTGAGGTACACGAACAAGCCCGAAGCCAGGATGATCGCAATCCACTCGATGGCGTTCATGTCTTGCCCCCCATCAGCCGGTCGCACAGGACCACGAGCAGCCATGTCAGTACGGCAAACCCGGCGGCCGTCACCAGCGACGAAAAATCACTCACGGCAATGCCTCCTCGTGGCAGCGGCGGGCAAGACATTCGCCCGCCAACAGAAGTATCGCGAGGACCAGATCAAGCGCGCGTCAAGAGTCGCCGCCGCCGCATCAAGATTTCATCAAGAACCGTGGCATCCCCATCGCGAGCCATCCGCACCGTCCGTTAGCCGCGACGCGGCAGCGGAGCGCGCCCCCAACGCGACCGCCCCGGGCCTACCCGAGTCATGCGTGAATCTCAGGCGTTTCGCCGGCAAAGCCCCCCAAATCCCACCTCCACCCCGTGCTATATTTGTAAAACTCCGCGCCGCGACCCGCCGCGCCGCCCATCAAACTCATTGGGATCACGCATGCTCGGCGTCAAATACATCAAGGTTCCGCCCACCACCCACGTCATGCAGTACAAGGCCGGCCAAGTGGTGCGATCGGGCGTGGGCCTGTCGTTCTTCTACTACGCGCCCACCTCCGTGCTCGTCGAGGTGCCGGTCGCTAGCACGGATGTTCCTTTCGTCTTCAACGAAGTGACCACCGACTACCAGGACGCCACAATTCAAGGCGAGTTGACCTACCGCGTCGTTGATCCGCAGCGCCTCGCCGCGCTGTTGGACTTCAGCACCGATAAGAACAGTCGTTACCGCTCGGACGACCCCGCCAAGCTTAAGGATCGCCTCATCCACGCCGCGCAGATCCTTGCCCGCGGCTATACGCAGCGATTGGAGCTCAGCCAACTGCTCGTCAGCAGCGACGCGCTGGTCGAGCACATGTTCGCCGGCCTCAAGGGCGCTGAGGCCGTCGCCACCCTCGGAGTCGAGGTCCTCGGCCTGTCGATTCTGTCGATCAAAGCCACGCCCGAAATGGCGAAGGCCCTGCAGGCCGACGCCCGCGAGCGGCTCCTGCAAAAGGCTGACGAAGCCGTTTACTCCCGCCGCAACACGGCCGTGGAACTCGAACGCCGCATCAAAGAAAACGAGCTGAACACCGAGATCGCCGTCGAGGAAAAACGCCGCACAGTCCGCGAAACCAAGATGCGGGCCGACATCGCCATCGAGCAGGAGCGCACGCAACTGGTCGACAGCCGCGTCGAGAATCAGCGTAAGGAATCGCAGGCCCGGGCCGACGGCGTGCGAGCGCTGCTGGAGCCCATGAAGGACGTTGACTGGCGCACGCTCATGGCGGCCCAGTCCGGCGGCCTCGACTCCAGCCAACTGATTGCGATGGCCTTTCGCGACCTGGCCGACAAGGCCGACCACATCGGCAACTTGAATATCTCGACTGAATTGCTCAACTCGCTGCTGGCGGCAGGCGGCGGCGATGGTCCGCAAGAACAAGTCGGCTCGTCGCCCGCGCGCCAAGGCCGCCGCCGCGACGCCTCCGGCGGAAGTTCGTCGATCATCGCCTAACGGCAGGAATTCGGGGTGCCATGCCCACGGCTCGGCGTGGGCATGTGAACGACATAAGACATGGTCACGCCGAGCCGTAGCCATGGCACACGATGTTGCCTATCTGGTTATCTCCCCCATGGGCCAGTCCCTTCCCATCATCGCGGTCGTCACGCGCGAGACGCGCCTCGACGGCCTCAAAGCCCGCTGGGCCACGACCCGCGCCGCCGCCTTCCGGCTGCAACAGGCCGTTGACCACGAAATCGAGCTACGCCGCAGCCGCGCCCTGCGCAAGGGTCGCCAAATGGCCGCCGCCGATCTTCAGGAGGTTGCGGTCGGCGCCGCCGCCCTGGCCAGCGAGAGCGACATCGAAGACGAGGACGCCGTCTACCAGCGCACCGTTCGCCAACTTCTCGACGAGCTGGAGCTCGGCTACCCGGTGAAGCGCGTCGACCGAACGTTCCTCCCCAATTTCGACTTCGGTCGGTGCGTCATGGTCGTCGTCATCGGCCAGGATGGCCTGGTGGCCAACGCCGCCAAGTACGTGGGCGACTTGCCGATCATCGGCGTCAATCCCGACGCGCGCCGCAACGACGGCGTGCTGCTCCCGTTCCGCATCGACCAGGCCCGCGCCGTAGTCCGCCGCGTGCTCGACAAAAAAGCCTCTGTGCGGGACGTGACGCTAGCCGAAGTGAATACCAACGACGGCCAGCGGATGCTGGCCTTCAACGATTTCTTCATCGGCGCAAGTAGCCACGTCTCGGCGCGCTACACGCTCGAGGTGGACGGCCGCCGCGAATCCCAGTCGTCCAGCGGCGTGCTCATTTCCACCGGCGCCGGTTCCACGGGTTGGCTGTCGTCCATGTTCAATATGGCCGCCGGCTTCAGTCGCTTCTCCGGAGGGGATGAACCCGAGCGCGTCACCATGCCCTGGAACGATCCGCGCCTGGTGTGGGCCGTCCGCGAACCGTTTCGCAGCAAACATTCGTCCGCCGACCTCGTGGCAGGCGTCCTCCAGGCGGACGAGGAACTGGTCGTCGGCTCGCAGATGCCGCAAAGCGGCGTGATCTTCTCCGACGGCGTCGAGGCCGACTTCCTGGAATTCAACAGCGGATCAATCGCCCGCATCACCGCCTCGCGGCAACGAGCCCGACTGGTCGTCGAGTGACGCGATTCAAGAAAGAGGGCGCCATGCCCACGGCCTTGCATGGGCATGGGCGATGCGTTTCTCAGAACGGCCGCCGCCTCACGCCGCCGCCAGTTCGCCCCGGAACTTCTTCGCCGCAAGCACGCCCAGCGCCACAGACGCGACGAACGTAGCGCCTTGCGTTAGTGCAAATGCCGGCTCCGTTTGCTTTGGCGCGAGCGCCTGAAGCTGCGGAAATTTGAGAAACATCTGCACGATGAGCACGAACACGTTGAGATACTGCGACGCCACGGCGGTCGCCACGAACGCCAACCGCCACGGCCCCGACATTTGTTTCGCGTACCAGGCATAGTACGCCACGGCCAGCGCCACGAGCGACACGATGCCCACCGCGTGCGACGGCAAGAACTTCGTGAACGGAAACCCGAATCCCGTCAGGCTCGTCGCCGCGGTCGTCGCGAGAAACACATGGGTCGAGCCGTCCAGTCGACGATTGCTCAACATGCCCCCGATGACGACGAATCCCGCGGCGAGCCCGATCAAACTGATTGCGACGTGAATGAGCGTGTACGTGGCCATAAGATTGCGACTGGGGTCCTTGCCGCGCGCCGCCCGACCACAGGCCGCAGCGGGCATAGCGCTGCGCCGCCGAGCTTGCTCGCCGAACGCTCGGCCAATTTCACCTCTTGAATTTAGCCGCGCGACGCGATAGATTCATAAATGAACATGGGTACATGTGATCTTTGACAACCGAACCGCCAGCTCCCGCGTGCAGCGTTCTCGCCGCAAGCGTGCGCTGACTGTGCGCTCGTGCTGCGAATTCTGTCCGCCCCGCGCGCCGCGCAGAGCGGACAGAAATACTCCGGATTCTGTCACGCTTGCCCTCGCCGATCCGCTGGAATTTCCGGGATGGCGCCGTTCAGGCGCCGGACAGAATCACTGAATTGTGTCCGCTCAAACGTGCTTTCTTCCACGAGACAAGACGCCGCCGGAAATACCCCTCGCGCGACAGGGCGTCCTACGGGGTCGAGGGGCCGATCTGCGAGAGTGCGGCGAACGCTCCCGCCGCCAGCAGCCCGCCCAACACCGGACCAACGACGGGAATCCATGAGTAGCTCCAGTCGCTGTCGCGCTTTCCCGGCACGGGCAGGACGGCATGCATGATCCGCGGCCCCAGATCGCGGGCCGGGTTGATGCCGTACCCCGTCGTGCCGCCAAGCGACAACCCGATCGAGAACACGAGCAACCCCACCGGAAGCGCTCCGAGCGTTCCTAGCCCAATCTTGCCGGTTGATTCGCCCATTTCGATCGAGGGCTCAATGGCCATCAGCACGGCGAACACCAGCACGAACGTGCCGACGATCTCGCAGAACAGATTCGTCGACGTGCGGCGGATCGCCGGCGCCGTGCAGAACACGGCGAGCTTCGCGTCGGCGTCGTCGGTCACACGAAAGTGGTCGTAGTAGAACAGGAACACGAGGGTGGACCCCGCCATCGCCCCCAAGAACTGGGCGGCAACATAGCCGCCGATCGAGCCGTCGAATTTGCCGGCTGCGGCGAGCCCGAGGGTCACGGCCGGATTGAGATGGGCGCCGCTCGCCGGCGCCACGCACCACACGGCGACGAACACGGCCATCGCGAAGCCGAACGTGATAACGATCCACCCGGCGTTGTGCGCCTTCGTCTTGGCGAGGACCACATTCGCCACGACGCCGTCGCCCAAGAGCATCAACAACAGCGTGCCGACAAACTCACCAACCAGTGGCGTCATGGCCTTGCCTCCTTGCGTCTAGTCTTCCTGAACCCAACCCTTGGCCCGTTCGACGGCCCGCCGCCACGTGGCGCGGCGCGATGCGGCCTCATTGCCGCTGATCTTCGGCTCAAACCGCCGGTCAACGGCCCACTGCTTGGCGATCTCGTCCTGCCCCGACCAGACGCCAACCGCCAGTCCCGCGAGATACGCGGCGCCCAGCGCCGTGGTCTCCGTCACCTGCGGTCGCACCACCGGCAGTTGCAGGACGTCGGCCTGGATTTGCATCAGCGTGTTGTTGACGCTCGCGCCGCCATCGACGCGCAGCTCGTCCAGCTTGAAACCGGCGTCGTCCTGCATCCCGCCGAGCAGGTCGGCCACCTGGAGCGCGATGCCGTCGAGCGCCGCGCGGGCCAGGTGCCCCGTCGTCGTGCCGCGGGTCAGTCCAATGATCGCCCCGCGGGCGTAGGGATCCCAATCCGGGGCGCCCAGTCCCGCGAACGCCGGGACGAACGACACGCCGCCGCTGTCGGGCGCCGAGTTGGCCAGGGCTTCGACGTCGCTGGACGACTTGATGACGCCCAGTCCATCGCGAAGCCACCCGACCGCAGCGCCGCCGATGAACACCGCGCCTTCGAGCGCGTACTCAAGCTTATCCCCCAGTCGCCAGGCGACGGTCGTGAGCAGCCGATGCCGCGAGTCGATCGCCGCCTGCTGCGTGTTCATCAGCATGAAACAACCGGTGCCGTAAGTGTTCTTCGCCCACCCGCGGCGGAAGCACGTTTGCCCGAATAACGCGGACTGCTGGTCGCCCGCCATCCCCGCAATCTTGATCTCGGTCAGCGGCGACCCGGCGGCGACTTCGCCGTACACTTCGCTCGACGGGCGGATTTCCGGAAGTACGCTCCGCGGCACGCGCAGCATCGCAAGGAGCTCGTCGTCCCAGTCCCCTTCGTGAATGTTCATCAGCAGCGTTCGCGACGCGTTCGACGCATCGGTGACGTGCAGGCCGCCGCCGGTGAGCTTCCACGCGAGCCACGAGTCGATGGTGCCGCACGCCAGCTTGCCCGCCTCGGCCGCCTGCCGGGCGCCGGAGACGTTGTCGAGCAGCCACGCGATCTTCGTGCCGCTGAAGTAAGGATCGAGCAGCAGCCCCGTCTTAGCGTGCACCATCGGCTCGTGGCCGGCGGCGCGCAGCTCGTCGCACTTTCCAGCGGTGCGGCGATCCTGCCAGACGATCGCCCGATGCAGCGGCTTGCCCGTGGCGCGATCCCACAGCACGACCGTCTCGCGCTGATTGGTAACGCCGATCGCCGCGATGTCGGCGCCCTGCAGCTTCAACGCCGCCAGCGCTTCGGCCGCGACGGCGGATTGCGTCGACCAGATTTCCTCGGGGTCGTGTTCCACCCACCCCGGTTGCGGATAATGCTGCTTGAACTCGCGCTGACGAACAGCGAGCACTTTCCCGTTGTCGTCGAACACGATGGCGCGCGAGGAGGTCGTGCCCTGGTCGAGTGCGAGCAGCAACGGCATGGATAAGCCTCCCCGCGGACGAGTACCGGCTCCGATCCGGCGTCACTAGCGTACCGTGGACGCCGCGAAAATGTTAGCCGGTCTGTTTCGTAACGCACGGCGTGTGGCATACTGCTCACGGCTCTCGTTGATGGTCAGGCGGAATGTGAGAAATGTCGAGTCAGGACTTGCCACCGAACGACATGCGAGCCGCCACGCTGGCACAGTTGCCTAACGGCGTGTGGGACGTGCTGGTGGTAGGCGGCGGCATCGTCGGCGCCGGCGTCGCCCGCGACGCGGCGATGCGCGGCCTGCGCACGGCCCTGGTCGAGCAGCAAGACTTTGCTGCCGGCACCAGCAGTCGCTCCAGCCGGTTGCTCCACGGCGGCATTCGTTACCTCGCTCAGGGTCGCGTCGGTCTGGTGCGCGAGGCCAGCAAAGAGAAAGCGGTGCTGGCCCAAATCGCACCGCACCTCGCCCAACCGCTGCCGTTCCTGTTTCCCACGCGGCGGCGCACGCCCTGGTCGCGATGGAAGCTGTCGATGGGCGTCAAGCTGTACGACCTGTTGTGCAGCGGCAAGAACTTCGGCCGCTCCAGCAGTCACGGCGTCGTCGAAACGCGACAACTGTTGCCGGGACTGTCGACCGACGGTCTGACCGGCGCCGTGCGCTACTTCGACGCCCTGACGAACGACGCCCGGCTCGTCGTCGACACGCTGCGGTCGGCGGCTCGCCACGGCGCCGCTGCGTGCAACTATGTTCGACTCGCTGCGGCGAGTTCACGAGACAAGCTTTGGGAGTGCGAACTGCGCGACGCGGAGGCGAACCAGGCGATCGACGCTCGCACGCGCGTCATCGTCAACGCTGCAGGGCCATGGTCGGATCGATTGCCGCACTCGAGGACGACGCTCCGCCTGACCAAAGGCGTGCACCTGGTCGTCGATCGCGCTCGGTTTCATGTGCCCGAGGCCGTGGTCCTTGCCGAGGGCGACCGCATTTTGTTTGCCATTCCTTGGGGCGAGCGAGTCATCCTTGGCACCACCGACACGGATTACGACGGCGACCTGGCGAACCCGCCGTGCGACGCCTTCGACGTGGCGTATGTCCTGGGGGTCGTCAACACGACGTTTCCCGACGCCCGGCTGACGCCTGCCGACGTCGTGAGCACGTGGGCCGGTTTGCGGCCGCTCGTGGCCGATCCGAACGGCCGGCCATCCGACATCTCGCGGCGGCACGAAGTCGCGATGAGTCATCCGGGTTGGTGGGACGTCACGGGCGGTAAGCTCACCACGTATCGCCTGATGGCGGAAGAGACCGTCGACCAGATGGCACGCTATCTCGGCGGCGAGTCGTCGCCGTGCACGACGGCTTGGGAGCCGCTCCTTGATGGACCCCCGACGAGCGTCGGCAGCGGGGTCCTCCCGCCGCCGATTTCCGCCGGCGCGGTCGTGCAGGCGTGCCGATGCGAGTGGGCGCGCCATCTCGACGACATGATGATCCGCCGCACGAGCTGGCGGCACTATCACGTCGATCATCTCGCGATCGCAGAGCAAGTCGTCGAGTGGATGGCCGGCGAACTCAGCTGGAGCGATGCGGAGCGTGCCGCAGAACTTGATCGTTACCGGCGTTTGACGGCTTCGTAATGGAGAAAAAGAAAGAGCCGCGCCTGCGACGGGTAACACAGGCGCGGCTCTTCACACGAGCGGAATTCCCAAGCGCAAGAGAATCCCGCCGCGATTCAGTTGAGCTCAAACGACGGCAAAATGTTCTCGTGCTCCGCGACGAGGGCCTCCAACCCGGACGTCTCGGGATCCGAGTATCGATCCTCGAGCCGATCGCGTGGATTGCCCGCCGCCTCGGGGTCGATGACTAACTCCTCGGCACGAGCATTGTCGGTGGAATTTGTCGCATCGCGCGGCGGCGCAGCCTCGGCGGACGGCAACGCGGATTCGGGCAAAATTACGGTGACGCGATATTCGCCGGCAGGCGCCCCGTCGTTGGTTTCATACGAGGAGAGGCGGAACGAACCGTCGTCGTCAGTCCGCGCCCGCGGGATCGGCAAGTTTCGGAGCTCGTCGCGGGGCCGCTTGTCGTGGAACACGACGAGCGCGTTGGCCGCCGGCTCGCCGCGAAACGTCACCTTGCCGGAGACCGGAAAGAGCTTCACGGCCTCGCGCTGGCCGCATCCAAGCACAGCCGTCAGGACGCCGCCCAGCAGCAATAGCGAGCACTTTGGCAAAACGAACCTTCAGAAGTCAACAAGTGGTTGGGAACAACAATCACGAGGCTTCGTCAAGCGTGTCTTCGTCGTCGCGCGTGAACAGGGCGATAAAGACCTCGGCGGACGCTTCCTCCTCGACGAATCGAACGGCTCCATCGCCGTACAGGAACATGCAGCCGCCCTGGTGGAAGCTGTAGATTTCGTTATTGTTATGACAGTTCATCATCTGCTCGTTGCCGCAGACGTTGTGAACCCAGAACTCCGACTCATCGCTCGCCCACGCCCCGCCCGAGACGTCCGTCGTCAGTGCGCTCGGTGCGCAGGATGCGCCGTTGTAACGAGCGCCGAGGGTTCCTCGGCACCAGGAATCGGGGCGTCCCGCGTCTTCGACGATCATCCATGTCGTCGACGAGCCGTCGACCACGTCGGCGAGTTTCGTGGGCAGCGCCTGGAGCAGTCCAATCCAGCGCGTTCGCCGGCGGATGCGCGAACGCAGAACGTTCTGCGCGTCGCCGTCAATGTAGGTGCAGATGGAGTAGTCGTGGACCTGCCCGACGGCGGGCGTCGAGGGGAGTTTGGACGGGGGCGGGGTCTCCGCGCACTGTGCGACGGAAAGCACGGCGTTGCGCGGCCGCTCATTTCCCGGTTGATCCCAGTTCAGCGTCCGATCAAATTGGGCGGCGATTTGTCGCTGCTCGAAGTAGGGCAGAATGAAGGTGTAGAAATTGTGGTTGCGAATCTCGCTCTGCTTGCTGTACTCAACCGATTTTGGCAGCCGATAGCCGAGCGTGAAGTTTTCGTAATCAGTTGCCGGATAGTAACTGACGCGGCGGGTGTAGGCCGGAGGAAGAAACGTCTTTGCGGTCTCATAATTGAGAATCGCCAGCCCGATCTGCTTCATATTGTTTTGGCATGACACGCGCCGTGCGGCGGCGCGCGCAGCCTGAACTGCGGGGAGCAACAGCGCCACCAGCACACCGATGATGGCGATGACGACGAGCAATTCGACCAGCGTGAAGGCGCTCGGCCGCGGCGCCGATGGGCGTCGTGCCACGAGGGTTGAAGGCATCGAGGTTCTCATTCGGTTCTGCTCGCAAGCGGCGCGTGGGCCAGTGAATGGCGTCAAGCGAACATCGCAAGGCGAGTGCGGCGTCGCACGGCCAGCGTGCTTGCCAAGGCGAGCGCCAGGGTCGAGGGTTCCGGCACGGCGTTCGCACGTACAGCCGCTGGACTCGTCGACCCGAACTGAGCCGACCAAGCGGCCAAATCATCGGCGTCCACGTCATCATCATCATCGGCGTCGCCCATGGCCAGCGTAGCCCCGGACGCCGTGCCGACGTTCCGTTGCCAAACGAGGAAGTCTGCGCCGTCCACGTCGCCGTCGGCGTCGAAGTCCGCGTCGTCCGTTGGGATCGCGTCGGTCGTGTAGGTAATCTGCAACTGCGGCGGCGACGCAGAGCCAAGAAAATTAATGCTCCAACCATCCGCTGTGTCAATCGCCTCAACAATCAGGCCGTAATTTGCCTGGCCGCTCTGCCAGTTCTTGACGGCGTCAGTGACGTCCAGATAAGTCCGCGTGTCGGCGATCACAGCGCCCGTCAAGTCGAGGACCGGCCCGACTTCGTTTTGCGCCTCGTCAGGTCCATTGCCGCCAAAATCGGTGAACAATGTTGAGGTCGACCAGTCGACGAGCATCTGCCTGGCGCCGAAGTTGCCATTGGTGCCGGCATTGACGCTCTCGTCAGAACCGCTCGTGTCGACGATCAACTGTGCGTCGAGAATGGTGGCTCCGTTGGGGACCGAGCCGCCGTCGCTCGCGAAAATCTGCGCAAATTTGATCAGCGCCTGATCGTCGGGACTATCATTAGCCAAATTGGCGCCGTCCAGGAACTCGCGGTCCAATGTTGCGCCGTCCGTCGTCAATTGCCCCGGATACAAACCCGGGCCGCTCAGCAGGCCTGCCTGCAGCCATGCCATCGTCGTTCCCGTGTAGTTGCCCACGTCTTGCTGAAGCGTGACGGTCGAAGTCGACAACGTCGGCGCGGGTTCATAGGTCACAGTCAGCTTAGGGCGCAAGTCCTCGATGGGCACGTTGGGCGAGATCTGGAACACCCCTGACGTGAAGATCTGCCAGCCGTCCGTCGTTCCCGCCCGCACGAGGAAACCTTGATTTGGCTCGCCGCTGGACCAATTCTGCACCATCCTCGTCACGTCGGCGACGACTTTGTTGATGATGGGAGGATCGGCATTGCCGTTCGACGCCTGCACGGGACCGCGAAAGCCCTTGTCGAGGGGTCGAGCCACGTGGCCTCCCGGAAAAGTAGCCCCTCCGCCGCCGCCCAAGGCGGTGACGCTGTTCCATGTC
This sequence comes from Lacipirellulaceae bacterium, assembly GCA_044867485.1. Lineage (GTDB taxonomy): Bacteria > Planctomycetota > Planctomycetia > Pirellulales > Lacipirellulaceae > Lacipirellula. The sequence continues at coordinate 11,941 of JBIOVA010000018.1, forward strand.
GTCGTCGCGTCAAACATCCATGGACTGCCCGGATTGAGGGGATCTTGCGCGATAATTTGAGCCACGCCGTAAGGGCCGCCGGTTTGCGCGTCGCCGCCGTCGCCGGTGGTGAAGGTCAACGTGGCGCTTGAAATTCTCGACCCCAGCGGAATCCGACCGGCTTCAGCGCCGAAGAGGTTGTCGTATCGCATGAGGAGCTGAATTTCCTGGATGTCGCTCGAGGCATCGTAGTAGCGACCGTCGAGAAAGTCCTGCCCCAACGTCGATCCCAGAACATTCCCGTCCCCGGCGTTCGGGATGTCGTTGGCGTCTAATCCGATAAAGATTTCGATGGATCCTGTGTAGCCGCCGACGCCCTCCTGAAAGCTGAGCGTCGATTGGGCGGCGAGCGACGGCGCTAGCCACAGATTGCAAAGGGCGGCGCCAACCATCGCTGCTTGCTTGGCGCGCACCGCGAATCGTCGTGTCATGCGTGGCGTCCTCATGGAAGTGCGGGATTGTATGGACAGAAAGCGAGCGCGACGGCGACTCGCCCGTGTCCAAAAGCGTAGCGACAAGCGTTAAGATGCGGTGAAGCAAAGATGACCATTGTGTTTGCCAGCGAAGTAGAAATCGCGAGCCGGAACTCGCGTGGCAAAACAGGGGCGCCGCTGACCGCTTGGTGAATTCGCGCCGCCTTAGCGAAGGGCTGCGATCACGTGCCTTTGACGAAGCTGGCGTCATTGACAACAATGACGCGGCGGCATACAGCAATAGCCGTCCGGCCAAGCCCGCTATGGGCAACGCCAGCGGCGATGAGGCCGTACAGCCGCGTCGACGGGCTCCCAGGCGGCAATTTCCGACCAATCGGCTCGGGGACTTACGCGGACGTCGTCGATATTGAGTTATCCGTCGCGTCCCGCCGAACCGATGAAAACTTATGGTTCGACGATGCACAGAGCGCTGATTGCCGTGGTCCTGATTCCGCTTGTCGCTCCGTCAGCGTCCCCCGCCGCGAGGCCGCTGATCGTCGCCCACCGCGGCGCGTCGTACGATGCGCCGGAGAATACGCTCGCCGCGTTTCGCTTGGCCTGGGAGCAGGGCGCCGACGGCATTGAGGCGGATTTTCATCTCTCGTCCGACGGCCGGGTCGTGTGCATCCACGACAAAGACGCCCAGCGCGTCGCCGGCGTGAAGCACGTCGTCGCTGAGACGCCGCTGGAGGCGCTGCGTTCGCTGGAAGTGGGCGCGTGGAAGGATCCGAAGTACCGCGGCGAGCGGATGCCGACGCTGGACGAAGTGTTGGCGATCGTCCCCGCCGGCAAGATGATCTTCATCGAGTTGAAAGTGGGCGTCGAGATCGTGCCGGCGCTCATGGAGGCGCTCGACGCCTCGTCGCTTGCGAATGACCAGATCGTCGTCATCAGCTTCGACGCCGATGCGATCGCCGAGTGCGAGCGGCGGCGTCCCGGACTGCGCACGCAGTGGCTGACTGACTACAAGCAGCAGGAGGACGGCGTCTGGCGGCCCACCGAAGAGACGGTCACGGCGATGCTGCTGCGCAGCGGAGCCGACGCGCTCGGGTCCAAGGCGAACCCCGAAGTGCTTGACCAGTCGTTCCTAAAAAATCTTTGCGCCGCCCAGCGCTGCGAGTTCGGCGTGTGGACGGTGGACGATCCGAAGATCGCCCAGTTTTACATCGACCACGGGGCGTGGTCGATCACGACGAATCGTCCGGGGTGGCTGCGCGAGCAGTTGGGAATGAGCCAGGCGAGTCCGGCCGGCGGCAAGTGAGCGTGCGAGCGCTACGGCGCGCCTGCGCTGATGGCTAGCGGCAGCTCGATTTCCGTCGCCGCGGTAACGCCGACTTTCTCGCCCGCGTCGGCGACTTCGAACGGTCTGCCGGGGCTGTTGCCGGCGCGATCTTCGAGCATGCCGTCGATGACGAGCGTAAGCTGGCCGGCTGGCCAGGCGCGCGACGGGTTGAAGCTCCAGCGGCGCTCGCCGGAGTCGATCGTCGCGCGACCGTCGACGTCGCGGTCGGTCGCGTCGCGCACCACAATCATGCGCTGGGCGAGGGCGTGATCCAGCGGTTCGTCAAACGTCACAACCAGCGGCTTGCGCGACGCGGCGGCCGGCAGTTCGACGTGCCAACGCTGCGGGTTGGGCTGCGTCTCGTCCGCGGCGGTCGTGCGGAAGGATTTGCGGAACTCGGCGCCTAACGGAGCGCCCGTCGCATCGCGCCATCCGGCGTCGATTGCGAGCGAATACCGCCGGCCAGCCGCCAGCGGCATCCCTTCCTCCTCGTGCGGCACGAGCCCGCGCTTGATTCGCCCCGGATCGAACAGCAGCGTGAACCGGCGGCCGTCGCGACTCCACAGCTCCTCGGCCAGACGGAGGTACGCGCCCGGAATTTCGCGGTCGTCCGCGTCGAGGATGCGGATGTGCCGGTACGCGTCGCCGCGGGCCATGGGCGCGGAGAAGTGAATGTAGAACTTCAGCAGGTTCTCGGGGAGCTCCTCGCCGCTGGGATAGACGGCCGTCACCTTGGTGGGCGCTGCGGCGCGGACTGCGGGGACGACGAGGATCTGCTCCATGCGGGCTGGGAGTTCAGGCGTCATACCAGGAAGGCCTTCAGCGTTTAAGGCCGCCCGGTACGCGAGCCCGGGGCGCAAGGGAAACCGCGGCGTGAATGCGATCACATTGCCGTCGACGCGGTACTTGCCCAGCACGGGGCGCGTCGCGGCTTCGCCCTTCGCATCGACAAGCAGCGCGAATATCTTCGACCACTGCTGTTCATCGGGCGGCGATTGGCGCAGGCCGGCTAGTACGGCGTCGGGCAAGCCCGAGAGTTCGACGCGCGATCGGTCGTCGCTGAGCGCAATGGTTAAACCCGTCTTGGCGTCCTCGATAGTCGTTGCATCGCCCGCCGCGAGCGTCGCCGGGACGAACAGGGTCACGGCGGCGAAACACAACACCCGGCGCGCAGTCCGGACCTGTGGGG
>JBIOVA010000019.1:0-28751 GCA_044867485.1 Lacipirellulaceae bacterium
GGTACGGCGTCGCCGACCGCGAGGCGCGATTGCCTCGCCGCGGGACGCACACAAAACACACAGGTTAAAGCAGTTCAAATCTCATTTAGTAGGAACGGTAAATTGAAGCGAATTCGAGTTGAGAGGAAAATTGGGACGAGCACGTTCATCATCGAGACCGGAGCGCTGGGCAAGCAAGCGGCCGGCTGTTGCACGGTGCAGTATGGCGACACCGTCGTGATTTGCGCGGTGGCCTCGGGCCCGCCGCGGCCAGGCATCGACTTTTTCCCGCTGACGTGCGACTACCGCGAGCGAACCGCCGCAGCGGGAAAGTTCCCCGGCGGCTTCATCAAACGCGAAGGCCGCCCCACGACCAAGGAGATTTTGACCTCGCGGTTGATGGATCGCCCCATCCGCCCGCTGTTTCCCGAGGGCTTCGGCGACGAGGTGCAGATCCAGGCGTTCGTCCTGGCGAGCGATCGCCAGACCGACGCCGACGTGCTGGCCATGAACGGCTCGGCCGCGTGCTTGGGCATCTCGCCGCTGCCGTTCCAGGGGCCGCTGGCCTCGGTGCGGCTCGGGCAAGTTGACGGCAAGTTCGTCCCTTTTCCCACGCAGGACGAGCTGGAAACCAGCACGCTCGACCTCATCGTTTCCGGCACGCGCGAAAGCGTGCTGATGATCGAAGGCTTCGGCCGGGAGCTGCCCGAGGCCGAAATGGCCGATGCAATCATGACGGCTCACGGCATCATCCGCGACCTGTGCGATCTGCAGCAGGAACTGATCGACAAGGTGGCGCCGCAGAAGATGGCCTTCCAGCCGCCCGTCTCCGACGGCCTGTACGACGTGCTCCGCGAGCGGTTCTATGCTAAGGCCAAGGCCGCCAAGCAGACTGAAGGTAAGCACGCCCGCGCCGAAGCGATGAGCGCGGTCAAGAAGGAAGCGCTCTCGGCTCTGATTCCCGATCCAACGGCCGAGGGCGCTTACTCGCCGGCGTCATTCTCCAAGTCGTGGCACGACCTGGAAGCGCGCATCGTTCGCGACCTTATCCTGGAAGGCACGCGGGCCGACGGCCGCGACTCGAAATCGCTGCGTGCGATCGAGTGCGAGGTCGATTTGCTCCCGCGCGTGCACGGTTCGGCCATGTTTCAACGCGGCGAGACGCAGGCGCTCGTCACCGTCACGCTCGGCACCGGCCGCGACGAGCAGCGCGTCGACGGGCTGTTCGACGAGTACTCGAAGCGGTTCATGCTCGACTACAACTTTCCGTCGTTTTCGGTGGGCGAAGTGCGGCCGATTCGCGGCCCGGGTCGCCGCGAGATCGGGCACGGGGCGCTGGCCGAGCGGAGCGTCAACCCGGTGCTCCCTGATCACGACGATTTTCCTTACACCGTGCGAGTGATCTCCGACATTTTGGAGTCAAACGGCTCCAGCTCGATGGCCTCGGTGTGCGGGGCGACGCTAGGGCTCATGGCCGCCGGCGTGCCGATCGCCCGGCCCGTGGCGGGCATCTCGACCGGGCTGGTTAAGGACGGCGACAAGTGGGTCCTACTCACCGACATCATCGGCGACGAGGATCACTTCGGTGATATGGACTTCAAGATCGCCGGCACGCAGGCCGGCATCACCGGCATCCAGCTCGACCTGAAGATTGACGGCATCAGCGAGGAGATCATTCGCGCCACGCTCAAGCAATCGCACGAGGCGCGGATCGAAATCCTGCGGGCCATGCTGTCCACCATTTCACGCCCCCGGGCCAACGTGGCGGAGAGCGCGCCGCGGCTGTTTCGCACGCAGATTAGTCCCGACAAGATTGGACTGCTCATCGGCCCCGGCGGCAAGACGATCCGCGGCATCCAGGAGGATACCGGCGTGACGATCGACGTGGAGGAAGACGGCACGGTGACCATCGCCGGCGCCAACGAGGCCGCCGCCAAGGCGGGCTTGGCTCGCGTCGAGGCCCTCACAGCCAGCGTCCAGGTCGGCCGCATCTACGACGGCGTGGTGACGAGCGTCAAGGACTTTGGCGCCTTCATCGAAATCCTCCCGGGTCGCGACGGCCTGTGCCACATCAGCGAGCTGGCCGAGGGCTACGTCTCGAGCGTCGGCGACGTCTGCAAGGTGGGCGACCACCTGCAGGTGAAGGTGATCGCGGTCGACGAGCAAGACCGCGTCAAGCTGAGCCGCCGCGCCGTGCTCCGCGAACAGGGCCAGGCCGAGCCCACCGTGCAGGCGTAGTCGCCCGCGGAGAGCTACCATTGAACGCAGGCAGCGGGGCCGTCGCGGCCCCGCTGCTTTGCGCCGCAGACGTTCATGCCGGTCGACGCTCCCAACGCCGATCCCTACGAAAAGCTGCTCGCGCAGTACACGGAGATCGCGCGGCTGGCCGGTGCGCTGGCGCACGAGATTAAGAATCCGCTGTCGACGATCCGGCTCAACATGGAGCTGCTCGCCGAAGATCTCGACGAGGCGCAGACGCCCGCCCAGCGGCGCGCCGCCAAGCGGATCGACGTCATGCAGCGCGAGTGCCAGCGGCTGCAGGACCTCTTGGACAGCTTTCTCAACTTCGCGAAAGTGCGGCGGCTGAATCTGCAGCCCACGGACTTCAACCGCGAGATCAACGACGCGCTCGACTTCTTCAAGCCCGAGGCGGAGGCCGCCGGCGTGGAGATCGTCCGCTATCTCGACCCCGAGTTGCCGCGCGTGCTGCTGGACGGCGAATCGTTTCGCGGGGCCCTGTTCAATCTGCTGCTGAATGCCAAGCAGGCGATGCCCGACGGCGGGCAGATCGTCGTTCGCACCAGCGAACGCGGCGGCAACGTCGTGCTCGACGTGATCGACACCGGCTGCGGCATGGACCAGCACACGGCGGCTCACATGTTCGAGGCCTTCTTCTCGACCAAGCCGGGCGGCTCCGGCCTGGGCCTGCCGACGACGGCGAAGATCATCGAAGCCCACGCCGGCCGCATCCACGTGCAAAGCGAAGTCGGCCGCGGCACGCAGTTCACGATCGAGCTGCCCGTGCCGGCGCGGCTGGGCGGCGGAACCGCGTCAACGGTCGCCGCGGGCGATTAGACTGGCCCAGTCGCGGGCGCCGTGGACGACACTCGATATCTCGACGCCTTCGCCGCACACGTAGTAGCAGATGACGTAATGGTGCGCTGAGCGCGCTGGCGAGAAAATGCGGAGTCCGGGCAACACATCGTCGCGTTGCTCACCGAGGTTGGGACTGCGCGCTAAACTGGAGAAGGCATCGAGAAGCGTCGCCACGACCCGTCGTGCCGCCTGTTGGTTGCGTACGATCAAATAGTCCGCAATGCCGTCCAAATCGGCAACACATTTCGTCGAGAGGCGATAGGACGCGGCCGCCATGAATCCTATTTGACGCCGTTGCGCTCGGCGGCTCGCTCCAGCAATTGACCGAAGAACTGCTTGAGACCTTCTTCGTCGAACTCGACATACTCGCCTTCATCAAGCTGCCGACGGCCCTCGGCGAGTCGCTCGACAAGTTGCTGCCGATGACGTAGTAGGTCGATGGCCGCTTCAAGCGCCTCCGCCCGCGATGGAAAGTATCCCCGTGAAACGGTCTCGGAAAGAAACGTTTCCGAGGCTTGGGAAAGATCAGATGTCATGGCGACGGCTCCTCCGTTGTCATTATGACGTAAGTCCCGCAGAGGTCAAAACGCCGATTTACGACCAGATGTCGCCCCTTTTTCGCCGAGCGCCGCAGCCGTATCATCGTCGCTATGTCCAGTAAGTCGACGACCGCCGCCGCCGCCGCGCCGATCAAGGTGCTCGTCATTGACGACGACGCGGCGCATGCCGACGCCGTCGCCGACAGTCTCGCGCGGGTCGGCTACGACTGCACGACGGCCACGACCGCCGCGGACGGCATCGCCATGCTCGGCCGCGACGCCTTCGAGGTCATCGTCACCGATCTGCGGATGAAGGACGCTAGCGGCATGGACGTGCTCGCCCAGGCCAAGGAAATCCTCCCCGACGCCGAGGTCATCGTCGTCACGGGCCACGGTACGGTGCAATCGGCGGTCGAGGCAATGCAGCAAGGGGCGTTCAACTACCTGCTCAAGCCGCTCGACCTCAAGCAGCTTCGAGCCGTGGTCGACAACGCCTCGCGCAACCAGCACCTGCGGCGAGCCAATGCGGAGCTCAGCCGGCGGCTCGACGAGAAATTCGGCTTCGAGGGGATCATCGGCAACAGCCCGCCTATGCAGGAACTCGTCGACCGGCTGCGGCGGATCGCGCCGACCGACGCTACGGTGCTCATCCAGGGCGAAACGGGCACGGGCAAGGAGCTTGTCGCCCAGGCCATCCACCAGAACAGCCCGCGCAAGAGCCGACCGTTCGTGGGGCTCAATTGTGCGGCGCTCAGCGAGCACATCCTCGAGAGCGAACTGTTCGGCCATGTGCGCGGCGCCTTCACCGACGCCAGCGCCGACCGCGTGGGCAAGTTCGAATACGCCCACGGCGGCACGCTATTCCTCGATGAAGTCGGCGACATGCCGCTGGCCACACAGATCAAGCTGCTCCGCGTTTTGGAAAGCAGCGAGATCACGCGCGTGGGGTCCAACGAACCGATCAAGGTGAACGTGCGGATTCTGTCGGCCACCAATCGCGACCTGGAGGAGGCAATCCGCGCCGGCACGTTCCGCGAGGATTTGTTCCACCGGCTCAAGGTGCTCACCGTCACGCTGCCGCGGCTGGTGGACAGAACGCAGGACATCCCGCTGCTCATCGAGCATTTCATCCAAGTCCATGCAGCGCGGCACCACAAAAAGATTCGCAGCATGACCACCGCGGCTCGCCGCAGGCTGATGACGTACACCTGGCCGGGCAACGTGCGACAGCTCAAGAACGCGATCGAGAGCATGGTCGTGGTCGACTACGACGAGGTGCTCGACGTCGACGATCTGCCGCCGGAACTGGCCGGCGGCGAATCCGCGACGACGCCGGCCGCCAGCGACGACGGGCTCGGCGACCTCGTGGGCCGGCCGCTTGAGGAGATCGAAAAGCTGTATATCGCCGAGACGCTGAAGGCGACTGGCGGCAACCGCGAAGAGGCGGCCAGCCTGCTCGGCATTGGCGAGCGGACGCTGTATCGGAAGATCAAAGAGTATGGGCTGAATTGACGTCTGCCGCGCTGCACTCGGAAATGGGACGCGGGTGAACGCGGATTGAGCGGATTCGCGCGGATCGGAAACGAATCACAGGACCGACTAATCATGGCAGTTTTCGGTTATGGGAAGCGCACCGTGAACAAGTATGGGCTGCTGGAGCTCAGGGAGGTGAGCTTCGAAATGTCGGCAGAGGATCTGCGCAGGGTTGCTGGATTTTTTCTTGCCTGCGCCGACCAATTCAACGCCGGCGAGTGGCGGACAAGCCATCAGCACCTCTCGCAACAGGATTCGAGCTGGTCGATCCAACATCCCGATCTGGAGATTGTCGTGATCAATCCCTCGCCAACGCCTCCGAAGAGCGTCGAATAACCCACCGGTTCTTCTCCGATTCCGACCCGCGTCCATCCGCCCAATCCGCGTTCATCCGCGTTCCATTCCCCGTCTGTCATGCCCGCTATTCACAAACTGCCGCCGGCCGTCGTCAATAAGATTGCCGCGGGGGAGGTGATCGAGCGGCCGGCGAGCGTCGTGAAAGAACTGGTCGAAAACTCACTCGACGCGGGCGCGACGCGAATCGACGTGTCCGTGGAACAGGGCGGGATCGAATTGATCCGGGTGGTTGACGACGGCTGCGGCGTGGCGGCGGACGAATTGGCGCTCGCCGTGGCGAGTCACGCCACGAGCAAGATTCGCGACGCCGACGATCTGTTCCGCGTCGCCACGCTGGGGTTTCGCGGCGAGGCGTTGGCGTCGATTGCCGCGGTGAGCCGACTCGTCATGCGGAGCCGCCCGGTGGACGCTGCATCCGCGGTCAAACTGGAGGTCATTGGCGGCGTCGCGGAACCGTTGCACCCTTCCGGCGGACCGTGCGGCACAATGGTCGAAGTGCGGCGGCTGTTTTTCAACACGCCCGTGCGGCAGAAATTCCTGCGGACCTCGCAGACCGAGATGGGGCATCTCACCGAGGCGGTCGCCCGACTGGCGCTCGCCCATCCGCGGGTGCATTTCACGCTCACGCACGGCGGACGAACGCTGCAAGACCTGCCGCCGGCCGACGAGCGCGAGCGCGTCGCCGCCTTGCTTGGCAGCGAGCTGGCCGACGGCCTGATCCCTATTGAGAGCCAGGACGGCGAGGTGCGGCTCAGCGGCTACGTGGCGAATCCGACGCACAGCCGGCCCAACAACCGCCTGCAGTACTTGTTTCTCAATGGGCGGTTCATTCGCGACCGATCGCTGCAGCACGCGCTCGGCGAGGCGTATCGAGGCCTCTTGCTCACGGGCCGATATCCGGTGTGCTTTCTGCACCTGGCGCTCCCGCCGGCGGCGGTCGACGTGAACGTGCATCCTACGAAGCTGGAGGTACGGTTCCAGGATGGCGGGCGGATTTACAGTCATTTGCTTGGTACGTTGCGGACCAAGTTCCTGTCAACGGATTTGGTCGCCCGCGGCGCCGTGCCACTCGGCGCCGGCGGAGGCATGGCGACTAGCGGCGACGACGAAATTGCCGCGGCGGCGCCGGCGGCGAGCGATTTGTGGGAGTGGGCCAAGCGGCAGTTGGGTCCGGCCAGCCACGACGCCAACGGCGTCGGCGGCCGCGACTTTGCTTCGCCAAGCGGGCTCACCGAACGCGTCGACGCGCTCCAGCTTCACCATGTCGAGGCGTTGGGATCGCAGCGGTCGCCCGCGCAGGCGGCGCGGCGAGACGACGACGCCCACGCGCCCCCCGCGCTGCACGTCGGATCGCCTCGCGCCCTGCAAATCCACAACCGCTATCTGGTGACCGAGACCGACGACGGACTTGAGGTGATCGACCAGCACGCCCTCCACGAGCGCATCCTGTACGAACGGCTGCGCGAGCGTGTGCTCTCAGGCGCCGTGGAGAGCCAGCGGCTGCTCGCGCCCGAACCGGTCGACCTGGCCGGCAGCGAGGCGGCCGCGACGCTGGAACACCGCGAACTGCTTGCCAAGCTCGGCATCGAAGTCGAAGCCTTTGGCGGCGAAACCGTGCTGGTCACCGCGTTCCCCGCCATGCTCGCGAACTTTGCCCCGGCCGACGTGCTCCGTAGCGTGGTCGAGCAATTGCTGGCCGGCGGCAAGCCGCCCGAGTCGCGGGACCTGGTCGACGAGCTGCTCCACATGATCGCCTGCAAGGCAGCGGTCAAATACGGCGATCGGCTCACGCCCCAGGAGATCGACGCGCTGCTGGAACACCGCTCGCTGGCCCAGGATCACCACCACTGCCCGCACGGCCGGCCCACGGCCCTGGTGTTCACCCGCGAACAGCTCGATCGGCAGTTCAAGCGGATTTGATTGCGATGCCGGCTTCGATCAAAATGCTAGATGAATAGACAGGATAACAGGATTGGCAGGATGGACAGGATGAGGAGACGAATATCAGGCTGATTCACCATGTAAGCGGAGATATGCTTCAGTGCAACCTGCAAAGTCACAATTCCCTCCGCTCGCGTCCGCTCCTTGATCCTGTCGATCCTGCCCATCCTGTTATCCTGTCAGTTTCAGTCGGGCCCTCGCGCCGGGACAGTAATCTATGATTTGCGTCGCCATTGGCCGCAGCCGTCATAAGCACATGATGGCCGAGCATCAGCACCTGGCGGAGCAGGGCGCCAAGATGGTCGAGCTGCGCCTCGACTACGTCGCCGGCAAGGTGAACGTTCGCCGACTATTGACCGACCGGCCGCAGGGCTGCCAGGTGATCATCACCTGCCGGCGCAAAGAGGACGGCGGCAAGTGGCAAGGCACGGAAGAAGCTAGGCAGCTTCTTCTCCGCGAGGCGATTGCCGAGGGCGTCGACTGGATTGATCTTGAAGAAGATGTCGCCAGCCAAATTCGCCGGTTCGGCAAAACGAAGCGGATCATCAGTTACCACAACTTCCGCAAGACGCCCGACGACCTCCGCGAGCTGCACGCGCGGATGGCGGCGCTCGATCCCGACATCGTCAAGATCGCCACGATGGCGAATGTGCCGCACGACAACGTGCGGATTCTGGAAATGATGCAGGAGAGCGAAGTGCCGACCGTCGGCATGTGCATGGGCGACATCGGCACGCCCTCGCGCATCCTGGCCGGCAAGTTCGGCGCCCCGTTCACCTACGCCACGTTCCACCACGAACGCACGCTGGCGCCGGGGCAGCTCAGCTACAAACACATGATCGACATTTACCGCTACGAGCGGATCGGTCCCGACACGACCGTGTTCGGCGTGATTGCCGACCCGATCGGGCACAGCCTCAGCCCGCACGTCCACAACGCAGCGTTCGAGGCCAAGGGGATCAACGCGGTCTACGTGCCGTTCCGCGTGCCGGCCGATGCGCTGGACCAGTTCATGGAGGACGCACCGCGGTTGGGCGTGAAGGGCCTCAGCGTGACGATCCCGCACAAAGAGGCGATCGCCCGCCACCTCACCAAGGTCGACCCGGCGGTCAAGAGCATCGCGGCGGTCAACACCGTGGTGTTCGAAGGGGCGGAGGTGCTGGGGTACAACACCGACTACAACGCCGCGATGGATTGCCTCGAGTACACGCTCGGCGACATTGGGGCGAACCCCAGCCCGCTCAACGGCAAGCGGGTGCTCGTGCTGGGCGCCGGCGGCGTGGCCCGGCCGATCGTCTACGGCCTGCGCAAGCGCGGCGCCCAGACGACGATCGCCTCGCGCACGATGCCGCGAGCCGAGCGGCTGGCCCTGGCGTTCGACGCCAAGGCAGTCGACTGGGAGGCCCGTCACCGCGGCAACTTCGACATCCTCGTCAACTGCACGCCCGTGGGGATGCACCCCAACGTCGACGAGTCGCCGATTCATAAGACCTTCCTCAAGCCGTCGATGCTCGTGTTCGACACAGTGTACAACCCCGAAAGCACGCTGCTGGTCAAGGATGCCCGCTCGCGCAACTGCGCGGTGATCACCGGCGTCGAGATGTTCGTACGGCAGGCGATGTTGCAGTTCTTTTTGTTCACGCGCAAGGAAGCGCCGGCCGACCTGATGCGCGAAGTCCTCAAGCGCACCATCGGGCCGGTCAAATACTGAGCAGAAAAAAGCAACCGCGGATTACGCCGATTTTGCGGATGGGAAAGGAAATGGCCGCGAAGAAGCACAAAAGTCGCAAGAATGTAGACAAATCATATCTTCGCTTTTGTCTCATGCGATTTGTTGCAGCCCTCCGAATCCCATCCGCGAAATTGGCGTAATCCGCGGTTGAATGGTTTCTTGGATTTCATGAGGATTTCTTCTATTGCACTCATTGGTTATCGCGGCACGGGCAAGAGCACCGTGGCGCAGCAGCTTGCGCTGCGGCTGGCGTGGGACTGGGTCGACGCCGACGTGGAGGTCGAGCTGCGCGCCGGCAAGTCGATTGCCGCGATCTTTGCCGACGACGGCGAGACGGCGTTTCGCAATCTGGAGAGCGAAGTCGTCGCCGAGTTGTGCGGCCGTCAACGCTGCGTGATCGCTCTCGGCGGCGGAGCCATACTGCGGGCCGGCAATCGAGACGCGATCGCCCGTTGCGGCGCGACCGTGTGGCTGCGGGCCTCGGTCGACGCGATTCTTGCCCGGCTGGAGGCCGACGCGGCGACCGCGGGCCGACGGCCCAATCTGACCAAAGCGGGCGGCCGGCAGGAGATCGAGCAGCTTCTTGCGGAGCGGACGCCGATTTACCGGGCCTGTGCTACGCTTGAAGTCGATACCGACAGTAAGACCCCGGCGAGAATCGTCGACGAAATCGTCGCCGCGCTGGGCGTAGGCTGATCGCACCCCCGCGTAGCGACGATGCACGATCTTGTTGGGTTGTTGGCGACGTTCGTCGCCGGCGTCGTTGCCGGGGCCGCGGTGAATTGGGCGATTTACGCGCTGGCGTGGCATCGCCGACCGATCTCGCCCTGGTCTCAGCCCGACTCCCAGGCGCCGCCGCGGCGACTTGCCGATCGCATTCCCGTCTGGGGTTGGCTCGGTCTGCGGCGCGAAGAGTCGCTCCACGGCCGTGGGTTTTGGATTCGGCCGTTCATCGTCGAGCTGCTCATGGGCGTCGGTTGGGCGGCGCTGTGGTGGTGGGAAGTCGACCGGCAAGGCCTGGTGGCTGCGCAGTTCGCGGCGCTCGTCACCGGCCCAGTTCCGGCTGGATTGCTCGTGGCGCCCGCGTGGACCACGTATGCGACATTTCTTGCGCATGCGCTGTTGGTCGCGCTCATGGCGGCAGCCAGCTTCATCGACATTGACGAGAAGATGATTCCCGGCGAGATCACGACGCCGGCCACGCTGCTGGGGCTGGCTCTGGCGGCGCTCGTTCCGTTGTCGTTGCCGCCCCACGTGGCCGTGCGAGTCGCGGCGCCTCCGGCTGGCGTAGAAGTGTCACTCCCCGCGGGGATCGCGCCGCAGCAAGGCGCGCTCTATGTCGAACCCGCGACGCTTGCGGCGCCCTCCGAATGGCCGGCCGTACTGGCCGGCGGGCCGCGCTGGCTGAGTCTCGCGATCGGCTTGGCATGTTACGCCGTTTGGTGCTTCGCACTAACGCCCCGCATCCTGCGTCGCCGGCGCGGATGGCTGTTTGGCTTGCGCGTGCTCCTGGCCCGCGTCGCGCGCGAGCTTGCCCGGCCGCCGCTCTTGTGGATCGAGCTGACGGGCGTCGCGGCGACCGTCGCCGTGTGGTATCGCGGCGGCGCCGCGTGGGTCGGATTGCTCACGGCGCTCGTCGGCATGATCGGCGGCAGCGCAATCGTTTGGGCGGTACGAATTGTCGCCTCTATCTCGCTGCGGCGCGAAGCGCTCGGTTTCGGCGACGTGACGCTAATGATGATGATCGGCGCGTTCCTCGGCTGGCAGGCCGGCGTGCTGATCTTCTTCCTGGCGCCGTTCGCGGGACTGGTCATCGGCGTGCTGCAGTTGATCCTGCGGAGAAGCGACGAGATTTTCTACGGTCCGTTCTTATGTCTGGCAACGCTCGCAGTCATGGTCCGCTGGGGGACCTTCTGGAACGCCGATTCGTCGATCCAGCAAATCTTCGGCGAGCCGCTGCTGGTGGTCATTGTGCTCTGCATCGGCGTCGTGCTGCTGGGTGCTATGCTTGTGATATGGCGCAATATCAAAGAGGCGCTATTTCACCGAGGCGGCGACGATGAGGCGCTGGTTTAACACGATCGACGACTGGAACGCGGGCCGCGACGAGCTTGTGCGGCGGCGGTACGGCGTCGTCGAAGCCGTTGCGGGACGGGTGATCGCCGTCCACCTGCGGCCGTGGCCGAAGCTCATTTCGTGGCCCGAGATCTGGCCCGTTGCCTCGGCGTACCACGCCCGCGGGCCGGCCGATCGGTGCCTGTTGTACTACAACCAGCCTCGGCGTTTCTCGAACTTTCTGGCGCTCAAGTACATGGCGTCGACGCCGGGGACGAGCTACGCAACCGCACGCGCAGCCCTACTTGCACTCGATCGATTGGCGGAGCTGAAGCGGAGCGACGCCCTGCTGTGCGACGCCGCTAACACGCGCATCAGCGATCGGCTGCTGGCGCGATTTGGCTGGGTGCCCCACGCGCCGGCGCGCTGGCGGCGGAATTTCATCAAACGCTTCTACGGCGTGTATCCGTCCGCTAGCACTTAACCCCCCGGTCACTGACCGGGGGCTAAATAGTTGCTCTTGTCGCACATGCGCCGCGGTGCTATCGTTCGCCCGCATTTTCGCCCCCGCACTCTGCCACCGCCCGACTTGCGTTTGCCGTGTCCACGGTTCGTCTCACGCTCGCTGCGCTTGTTGTCGCCGTCGTCGGCGGGTGCAACAACATGCCGTTTGCGCAGCCGCAACCGAACCAGGCGGCCATCCAGCAGCAGATGCAGACGGTCGCGCAGCAGAACCAGGAGTACCAGTCGCGAGCCGCGTCGCTCGATCGCGACAATCAAGAGCTGGAGTCGCTTCTGGCCCAATCGCGGCAACAGATTCAGCTCATGACCGATGAGCTTACCGCCACGCGCGGCCAATTGCAGACCACCACGGACCAGCTTCTCGCCCTGCGATCTGATAACGATACGCTTCGCACCCAGAGCTCGCAGCTGGTGGCCACGGTCCAGCAGCGGGCTGGGGCCGAAATTCGCGCCAACAACACGCTGCTCAAGAACCTCGCGATCAAGCAGATTCCCGGCGTCGAGGTCCGCCAGGACGGCGACGTGGTCCGCGTCGAGGCGCCGGCCGACCGCATTTTCATGCCGGGCAGCAACTACCTGCAGAATGGCGGCGAGCAACTGCTGGAGAGCATCGGCGCCGACCTGCGGCGGAATTTCCCCGACAACATCATCGGCATCGAGGGGCACACCGACGACGGAGCCACTCACTCGCAGCAGTTTCCCACGAACCACCACCTCTCGGCCGCCCAGGCCCTGGCCGTGTACAACGCGCTCGTCCAACGCAATACGATGCCGGCCAACCAGCTCTTCGTCATCGGACACGGCGCCAATCACCCGGTGGTGTCCAACGCCAGCGACGCCGGCAAGGCCCGCAATCGCCGGATCGAGTTCGTGGTCTATCCCGAACGCATGGCTCGGCGCTGAATGTAGCAGGCACGCTCCGCGTGCCGTCCGCCTCAATCTCGCGCCGGTTGCACTTCAAGCTGCGGCACGCGGAGCGTGCCTGCTACATTGGGGTGGCCGCTCGTCGGCCTTTTTCGCGCCGTTTACAATGAACTGTGAACCCCAGGCGCATCACGCCTGTCTGCCCAGCGGGCTGCATCGCGCCTCCAGCCTACGGTCTCCAGCCTCCAGCCTTTTTCATGCTCGCAATCATCGACTACCAGATGGGCAACCTCCGCAGCGTGCAGAAGGCGTTCGAGCGCGCCGGCCACGCGGCGGCGATCACGAGCGACCCGCGGGTGCTCGCCCAAGCGGACAAAGTCGTCCTGCCCGGCGTCGGGGCGTTTGCCGACGCGATCGCCGAGCTGCGGCGCCGCGACTTGGTCGAGCCGATCCGCGAGACGATCGCTGCCGGCAAACCGTTCCTGGGGATCTGCCTGGGCCTGCAACTGCTCTTCGACGTGAGCTACGAAGACGGCCAGCACGAAGGCCTCGGCGTGCTGGCCGGAGAAGTGCGGCGATTCGCCGTGCCGCCCGAGTACAAAGTGCCGCACATGGGTTGGAACCAGGTGCACTTCGTACGGCGGCCGCCGATCTTCGCGGGCGTGGCCGACGAGTCGCATTTCTACTTCGTGCATTCGTACCACGTCGTGCCGCGCGACGAAGGCGTCGTGGCCGGCGTCGCGTCGTATCCTGTGCCGTTCTGCGCGATGGCGTGGCGCGACAATCTCTTCGCCACACAGTTTCATCCGGAAAAGAGCCAGCGCGCTGGTTTGCAGGTCCTGCAGAACTTCGCGGAACTCTAGCTCTTGCCTGTTGTCACACCGAGGTCCGCCGAGGAGTCCGGTTTGCCCCTGGTTCATTTGAGCTTCTTGCGGCCGGACCCCTCGGCAGACCTCGGGGCGATAGAGCGCGGCAATCGTCCGGCGCTTGAAAACGGTCCGCCGCTCTGCGATATTTCGGGGTGAGCTTTTCTGGAGCCTTGCGGGCCTGTGGGCGACGGATGCGTGATGCAGATTTGGCCGGCCATTGACTTGTTGGGCGGAAAGTGCGTGCGGCTCCAGCAGGGGGACTACGCCCGCGAAACGGTCTTCTCCGACGACCCGGCCGCGATGGCCCGGCAGTTCGCGGCGGAAGGCGCACGGCATTTGCACATCGTCGATCTCGACGGCGCCCGCGCGGGGCGCCCGGTCAATCTTGGGGTCGTGCGAGCCATCATCGACGCCGTCGACAGCGTCGATCGCCGGATGGAGTGCGAACTGGGCGGCGGTGTGCGCGACGAGGAAACGATCGAGGCGCTGCTAGCGGTTGGCCTCTCGCGGTTGGTGCTCGGCACTTCGGCGCTCAAACGGCCCGACTGGTTCCGCGACATTTGCGACAAGTTTCCTGATCGCCTGGTCCTGGGCGTCGACGCCCGCAATGGGCTCGTGGCGACCGACGGCTGGCTAGAGACTTCCAGCGTCCCCGCGGTGGAACTCGTCCAACAGTTCGAATCATCGCGCGCAGCGGCGATCATTTACACCGACATCGCCGCGGATGGGATGCTTGCCGGACCGAACGTGGCGGCGATGCGCGACATGCAGGCCGCCACGTCGAAGTCGGTCATCGCCTCCGGCGGCGTGACCACGGCGGACGACGTGGCGTCGCTCGCCGAGGCAGGACTTGCCGGCGCGATCGTCGGCCGGGCCCTGTACGCCGGGACGCTCACGCTCCGCGACGCGCTGGCCGCCGCCCAGCGCGGCGCCGCCAAAGCGCCCACCTGACGGTCGTATTGTCACGCCGAGATCCGCCAAGGCGCCCGGCCGCAAGACTTCAAGTCGGACCCCTCGGCGGATCTCGGGGTGACAGGATCGAACGTCGGGCTGACAGATTTGCGACTCAATCATCCGACTCATCGCTCTTCCCGAGGAACTCGACATGGCACGCAACGTCGCCGACATTCGCAACATTGCCTTCTGCGGCCACGGCCATGCCGGCAAGACAACACTGGTGGATCACATGCTCGTGGCCGCCGGCGCCGTGAAGGGCAATCCCAGCGTCGATTCCGGCACCAGCGTCTGCGACTTCGACGAGGAGGAGAAGGCCCATAAGTACTCGATCGAGGCCAGCATTGTGCATCTCGATCACGCGGGCAAGCGGTTCAATCTCATCGACGCCCCCGGCTACCCGGACCTCGTGGGCCAGATGATCGGCTCCTTGCGGGCCGTCGAGACGGCGGTTATTGCGGTCGACGCCCACGCCGGGATCAAGGTGAACACTCGCCGGGCGTGGGCCGAGGCCGGCAAGGCGGGTTGCGGGCGGATCATCGTCCTCACCAAGCTCGACGCCGAGAACGTCAACCTGCAGGGGCTGGTCGACGGCATCCGCGAGGCGTTTGGCAACGGCTGCGTGCTGCTCAACGTACCCATCGGCGTGGGCGAGTCGCTCAAGGGCGTGGCCAGCACGCTCAATCCGCCGGCCGACGCGGCCGGGGCGCTGATCGACCCCAAATCGATTAGCGAGTCGCTCGTGGAGTCGATCATCGAGGTCGACGAGGCGGTCATGGAGCGGTACTTCGAGGGCCAGATGCCGAGCGCCGACGAGCTGTCGAAGCTGCTGGTGCAAGCGGTCGCCGCGGGCACGCTCACTCCGATCGTGTGCACGAGCGTCAAGAAGGGCGTGGGCGTCAAGGAGCTGATGGACGTGCTGGCCGCCGCGGCGCTGCCGCCGACGGCCCTTCCGCGCAAGGCGAAGAAGGACGGCGACGAAGTGACGATCAAATGCGACGCCGCCGCGCCGTTGGCGGCCCAGGTGTTCAAGACGCGCATCGACCCCTTCGTGCAGAAGCTCAGCTTTATCCGCGTCTACGCCGGCACGCTCAAGCCGAATGCAACCTTGCCGTCGCCGCAGTCGAAGAAGGGAGTCAAACTCACTGCACTGCTGGAGATGCAGGGCTCGGCCAGCCAACCGGTCGACGAGGCGACCGCCGGCGACATCGTCGCAGTGGCCAAATGCGAGGACCTGCACACTGGCTCGTCGCTGGGGGACTTGGAGCTGCCGCCGCTCGACTTTCCTACGCCAATGATCGGCCTGGCCGTCACGCCGAAGAATCGCGGCGACGAAGCCAAGCTCTCGGGCGCCCTCCACAAGGTGACCGAGGAGGACCGCACCGTGCGGCTCGACCACGACGCCGAGACCAAGGAAATGGTTCTTACCGGCATGAGCGAGCTGCACCTCACTCTCGTCAAGGAGCGGCTCAAGCGTCGCGAGCACGTCGAGATCGACACCCACGAGCCGAAGATTCCCTACCGCGAGACGATCCAGCAGAACGGCGAAGGGAGCTACCGCCACAAGAAGCAGTCGGGCGGCTCGGGCCAGTTCGGCGAGGTGCATATCCGCATGTATCCGTTCCCCGAGGGCGCCGACCCCGAGGCCTGGGCCAGCAAGGAGCGGTTCCCGCAGCTCAAAAACACGCACTTCCACAAGGCGAGCAACTTCCTGTGGGTCGACACGGTGGTCGGCGGCACGATTCCCGGCAACTTCATGCCGGCAATCGAGAAGGGTTTTCTCGAACGCATCAAGACCGGCGTGATCGCGGGATACCCAGTGCAGAATGTGTGCGTCGAAGTCTACTATGGCAAGGACCATCCGGTGGACAGCAACGAAACGGCGTTCCGCATCGCCGGGAGCAAGGCGTTCGCCGAGGTGTTCAAGAAGTGCAAGCCGAGCCTGCTGGAGCCGGTGGTGAACATGCACATCACGGTGCCGCCGGGCAACGTGGGCGACGTGTCGAGCGACCTGTCGGGCCGCCGCGGGCAAATGGTGGGGATGGACACCGCGGCGGGCATGACCACGGTCGAGGCCAAGGCGCCGCTTTCTGAGGTGATGACCTACGCCCGCACGCTGTCGTCGATGACCGGCGGGCAGGGCAGCTTCACGATGGAGTTCTCGCACTACGAGGTCGTGCCGGGCAACGTCCAACAAGACGTCATGAGCAAAGCCAAGCTCAAGGAAGAGGAGGATTGACGCCACGAACGTGGTGCGAACTGCAACCGCATTCCTCGGCGCTTCCGAGCTGCGGTCGGAAGGCCGCGGGTCCCGCCGCAGCCGGCGCTCAAGCTCAGGCCCTTGCCGGTTTCCGCCGGCGACGGAAGGGTGGCGCGGCCTCGCAAAACTCGACGGAATCCCGCGCGGTAAGTAGGCTGGAGGTTGCTTCTCCCGCCTCGTTGGAACAGAGCCCATTCCATGCCCGGTACGCTTGCAGCGCTGATGCCGTCGACGCAGCGGCGCATTGCGCGAGCATGGCCCGCGGCGGTTGTCGCTGCACTTGCCTGGCTCGCTGCGCCGGCGCCGCGTGCAGCGGCCGTCACCGTCCGGTTCAACTTCGACTACGACCCCGCAGGTTTCTTCGGCACGTCCGCGGCGCCCACGCCAGCCCGCCGAGCGCTGGAGTTCGCCGCGCGAGCATTTTCGGCCTTCACCGATACGCTCACGCCGATCGTCCCCGGAGGCAACGATGCGTGGACGGCGCGGTTTTTCAACCCCTCCACTGGCAGTCCCGAGGAAGCGCCCAACCTCTTTGTCCCCACGAACGAGATTATCATCTACGCGGGCGCGCGTAACCTCTCCGGGTCGCGGCTGGCCGAGGCGACGCGCGGCTGGCATACATTCGACGCCGCGGGATCGCTGACGCCGACATTCGTCAATGCGGTGATCAATCGCGGCCAAGGATCGACCGCCGCCGACTACGCCCCATGGGGCGGATCGATCGCCTTCGATACGACCGAGAGCGACGGCGACCCCCGGCTGTGGAATTTCGACCCCTACGCCCGGCCCATGTTTCCGACCAACGATTTCCTGTCGTCGGCCATGCACGAGCTGGCTCACCTGTTCGGGTTCGGTTTCAGCGCGTCGGGGTCGTTCCAAACGCACGTCCAGGGAGACCAGTTCACCGGCCCCGCGGCGACGGCCCTCTACGGCGGCCCGGTCCCGCTGCAAGTCGGCGGCGACCACTGGGACACGTCCGTCGTGAGCCCGCCGTTTGCGGTCGATCCGCCGCGTGCGGCGCTGGGACCGCTGCTGTTCGCGGGCGAGCGTCTGACGCTTACGCCGCTGGACTACGCGGCGCTAGCCGACGTGGGCTGGGCGGTCCCGCCCGAGCTGCTCCGACTGCCGGGCGACGTGAACGGCGATTCCCGTGTCGACGGCGCCGACTTTCTCACCTGGCAGCGCGGACTTGGCGGCTTCGGCGGCACGCCGGGCGACGCCGATGGCGACTTATTCGTCGACGATTACGACGGCTGGATCGTGCGGCAGTATCTCGGGGCCGTCGGCGCCGACGGCGGCGAATTGCCCGCAGGCGCGAGCGTGTCCGAACCGGGAGCGTCGACGCTGCTCGTCGTCACGTTGATTCTTTGCTGCTCCGTCCCCCTCCCTCGATGGGGAGCGGTTAGGGGATGAGTGATGCGCTGCCGCGGGCGCTACCTCGCATCGACTGTCTCGCGTTAACGTGACGCAGTTCCCCCTCCCCAGCCCTCCCCACAAAGGGGACGGAGCCGGACGGAATCCGCCACTTCACATCATGAACGGCGCCGTGATCAGCGTCACCAGCCAGCACATCGCGTAATACATCAGCGCGCACAGCACTACCTGCACGACGGTAATCGTCGACGCCGTGAACGGCCCCGTCGGCAGACAAATGGCGATCACCGCCGCCGTGGTGATGGCGGGCGCGAAGTATTGCGGCGTCATCCCCTGGGCCGAGTCGGTCATCTGCAGCACGAACCGCAGGACGACGTTGGCGAAGGCGACGATCACGACCGTGGTGACGGCGTGCCAGAACTCGGGCGGCTCGATGGAGCAGAAGCCGCAGGCCATCTGCAGCGCCCAAGCGGCCGCCGCCACAGCCAACGGGACCAGCGCCGCCGCCGTCCACACCGCGTCGAGATCGCTCCACATTGGAGTCATGGTCTGCACTCTCGCGCGTGTGCGCATGAAACGACAGACCAGTGATTGGCGCCCACAGCAAACGTATCACGCATCGCGTTGCCGTTTCGCGACAAGGCCAGAAATTTGCGAGGCATTTCCACGGCGCGAAGGTGAGCCCAGCGGCGTTTCCCATGTCATGGCCATTTTGCCCCCCCGGTCAGTGACCGGGGGCCGAGTGCCTACCCTCCCCCCTCGCAGGCGGTAAAATGGTTAAACTCGCCCAGCCCGGTTAGCCGAGAGAACCTAAGGCGGGCGGCGACTGTCTTGGTCCGCAAGCCCGCACGCTTCCAGAGGCGACGCCTCGTCAGGAGCCCCGCCGCTACGATGATCCCCTTCCGATGCTGCCGCTGTACGAGTCCGGCCTAGCGCCGGACCCTTCTACCCGAGCCGTCGCCGTAAGGCGTCGGAGTCTGTCCCGCTCGGATTGCCGCTCGAAATCGGCGCACTGACGCGAACAACGCGAGGCGCCCCTGAGGCGCAAACTCTCATGGCCACCGACTTTCGGCTCAAGAACCAACTTCCCGACGTCACGCAGCGGATCGTCGCCACCTACGATAAGGTGGGGCGGATTAATCACCTCGATCACTGCCCGCTGCCGCGGTACGACGAGGTGATCGCCGCCGTCGACGACCTCACCGAGATCATGTACCCCGGCTACCGCCGCCGCGAGGGATTGCATCACGGCAACATCGCGTACTACGTGGGCGACCTTGTGGATCGGCTCCACGATCGCCTCACGCAGCAGGTCGGCCGGGCTCTACGGCACGAGGCCGGCGCCACCAGCGATTGCGAGAGCCGCGAAGACTACGAGGCCCTCGGCCAGGCCAAAACGCTGCAGTTCCTCGACCAATTGCCAGAGTTGCGATCGGTCCTGGCGACTGACGTGCAAGCGGCGTTCGACGGCGACCCCGCGTGCAAGTCGCCCGACGAAGTGATCTTCTGCTACCCGGGCTTACAGGCGATCACCGTCTATCGCCTGGCACACCTGCTGCACGAGTTGGGCATTCCCTTCATTCCGCGGATGATGACGGAATGGGCCCACAGCCGCACGGGCATCGACATCCATCCGGGCGCCACGATCGGCGAATACTTCTTCATCGACCACGGCACAGGTGTCGTGATCGGCGAGACATGCGAAATCGGCCGCCAGGTGAAGCTGTACCAGGGCGTCACACTGGGCGCCTTGAGCTTCCCGACCGACGGCGACGGCCATCTGGTCCGCGGCGCCAAACGGCATCCGACGATCCAGGACCGCGTCGTCGTGTACGCCAACGCCACCATCCTCGGCGGCCGTACCGTCGTGGGGCACGACTCGGTGATCGGCTCAAGCGTGTGGCTCACCTCCAGTGTGGCTCCGCACACGACCGTGCTGCTGGAAAAGCCCAACCTCCGCATCCGCAGCGGCCTGCCAGATGAGTTGCGGCCGGAAGCGAATTATCAGATCTAGCGATCCCATTCCGGCTCCCTCCCCCTTGTGGGGAGGGTTGGGGAGGGGACAGCGTCGGGTACACGGATTCGCGATCGCGAAGCAAATCCATGGCGCATTACCCCTCCCCTAACCCCTCCCCGTCAAGGGGAGGGGAACGGAGCAGTGTTACGCCCCCGCGTTCTCTTCAGGCCTTGAAGGCTCCGGCTCTGCCGGCTTCGGCGGCGCCGATTCTTGGGGCTTCGACGGCTCAGGCGATTTCGTCCTGTGCGGCAAGTCGCGAAGCGGCGAACGCAGCGAGCCGCCGGGCATGTATTTGCACAGCAGAATTCCCAGGAAATACAGTCCCGTGAGCGGCACGAACATGAGCATCATGCTCTGAATGTCGCCGCCGGGCGTGAGCACCATCGCCATCACTGCGATGATCACCACCGCGATGCGCCACTTCTTCAGGTACGCATCGACGGAAAACACGCCGATCCGCTCGAGCAGCAGCATCACCAGCGGCAACTGGAAGCTCACGCCGAAGCCCAACGGCAGCAGCACGACGGTCGTGATCCAGTCGCTGAGCTTCGGATAGGGGTCGATCCCCATCTTCTCGTGGAACCAGAACAGAAACTGCAGCACATACTCGAACGCGAAAAAATACGCGATGCCGGCCCCCACCAGGAACAGGCCCAGGCTCGCCGGCAGGTAAATGTGAACGTACTGCTTCTCGCTGCGATAAAGCCCCGCGGCGACGAACATCCAGATGTAGTAGAAGATGAACGGGCTCGCGAGCACTAATCCCGCGGCGAACGACGCCTTGATGTACACCAGAAACGGCTCGTACGCGTTGGTCGCGATGGCGTTCAGCCGTGCGTCGTCTTGGACATGTTGGTAGAACCGCAAGCGGATCGCGCCCGGCGGCGCGTCGACAGCCGCCGCCACGGAGTCGTCGCTCTCGGCGGGCGTGGTCGGCGCGCTGCTCTCCAGCGATTCGGCGAATTCCGGAAATCGCGCCGCCAAAGCGTCAGCCAGGTCCTGCTGCAATACGTAGGCGTCGTGTGGCGCGAACCCGCGCCGCACCATCTCCAGCGCCGCCGCCTGCCGATCCTCCGGCACGGGTTGCCCGGCGGCGGCCTGCTGGTCGAACGACTGTTGCAGCTCCGTTTCATCCCGCGTCTGATAGTAGGCTGCCAGCCCCTTGCGCAGCGGCTCCTGGATGAAGTCGACCAACGGGATGCCAATGCACAGGCCGACGAGGAAGCCCACGAGCAGCGCCAACAGCGACTTGAACAGCGCCCGGCGCAGCTCTTCCAGATGCTCGCCAAACGACATCTTCGTTTGCTCGAGCTCGTCTTCCTCGGCGGGCGTGGGCATGGGCGGCGAGCGGGTCGATCGGCAGGGCGCGGGGCACTCGCCGCGGCGAGGGGAATGGCTTAACCTTTGATTGTGTTCCAAGCCACCCGCTGCGGCCAGGGGCGCGGGGTTAAGTGAGGTCGTCGCCATTTAGCCCCGCCGCTTGCGACAGGGCGCCGCGGAGCAAGCTCCGCGGCTAAATGGGTTTCGGCCCTCGCCAAGCATAGGATTCTCATGCCGGTTCGCTGCGACCACCTGCTCCGATTCCGCCCGATTTTCCGCCGGTATCTGTGGGGCGGCCGGCGCCTAGCTGATATGCTCGGCAAGCCGCTGCCGCCCGGAGACGACTATGCCGAAAGTTGGGAAATCGTCGACCACGGCGCCGACCAGAGCGTGGTCCGCGCCGGGCCATTGGCGGGTTCGACGCTAGGCGAATTGGTGGGCAACGCCGCCGACTCGCTGCTCGGCCGGCATGCACCGCAACTAAGCTTCCCGCTGTTGATGAAGCTGCTCGATTGCAACCGCACGCTGTCGGTCCAGGTTCACCCCAACGACGAGCAAGCCGCGCGGCTCGACCCGCCGGACCTCGGCAAGACCGAAGCGTGGGTCGTGCTCGCAACGGAGCCGGGGAGCAAGATCTACGCGGGGCTCAAGCCAGGCGTGACGCGCGACGACCTCGCCGCAGCGCTCACCGCAGGTCAGTGCGAGGCGCTGCTGCACGAGTTCGAGCCGCAAGTGGGCGAGTGCGTGTTCATCCCCGCGGGCACGGTGCACGCGCTCGGCGCGGGATTGGTGATCGCCGAAATCCAACAGGCGAGCGATACCACGTTTCGGCTGTTCGACTGGAACCGCGCCGACGCAAGCGGCCAGCCGCGCCCGTTGCACATCGACGAGTCGCTCGCGGTGATTGACTACGCGCGGGGCCCAGTCGCTCCGCAGCGGCCGCAGGCGATCGGCGCCACAGGCCGCGAGCGGCTGGTTGCGTGCGACAAATTCGTTCTCGACCGCGTAACGATCGACGCGCCCACGACGATCGGCGGCGACGATCGCTGCCACGTGCTGGCGGTGATCGCTGGCGCCGTCGTTGCGTCCGGCGACCCGATGGGCGCCCCGCTAGCACTCGGCGACACGGCGCTGACGCCCGCCGCAGCTGGAGCCATCACTCTCGCGCCGCAGGGCAGGGCAGTTGTGCTCGATATTTACCTGCCTTAACGCCAGCTCGTCTCGCCTTACGCAACATGGTCACGGGCTCTACAATCCCGCCCCATGTTGCGCGGACCGATCACTCGCTGGCTCACTCTCGCCACGGCGATGGCGCCGCTTGTTGCCTGTTCGCCGACGATTCGACAGCCACAGCTTCTGCACCCCGGCCCGGCGCCGTTTCAGCGGAACAACGCGGAACAGTTTGACCCGTATCCGGCAAACGATGTCGGCCCCGAGATCGTCGGCGGCCGACCGCCGGACTACGCGATTCCGCCCAACGAAGTGGAGCGCGCCCGGCAGGGCATGCCGAACGGGCCGCGCTCGCAACTTCCGGTGCTGGTCCCACAGATGCCGGCCTACGTGCCGACGCTGCCGCCAACCGTAACGCCGGGGCCGCCGCCGGTCGAGTATCGGTATTGAGCCTCGCCCCTGGGGCACGCGCCGCCAGCGGGGTATGATGGACCGATGCCCCGCAAGCCCGCTCCCCGTCGACCCGGCAAGCCGCGCCGCGATCCGCCCCGCGGCGGACGCGCCGCACCGTCGCGTTCGTTCCGACCACGTCCAAAACCGCCGATCGCCGCGACGAATTCCAGAGGCGCGACGACCGATGACGACGCCCCGCACTGCGACGGCGAACGCCTCCAAAAAGTCCTCGCCTCGGCGGGGCTGGCCAGCCGCCGCGAGTGCGAGCAACTCATTACCGACGGCCGCGTCGAGGTGGATGGCCAAGTGGTGAGCGAGCTGGGCGTCCGGGTCGACCGCAACCGTCAGGAGATCAAGGTCGACGGCGAGCCGCTCCCTCGGCCCAAGCTGGTTTACTTCGCAATCCACAAACCCGCCGGCGTGGTGACCACCGCGCGCGACCCGGCGGGCCGCCCGCGGGTGATCGACCTGTTGCCGCCCGGCGTGGGCCGCGTGTTCCCCGTGGGCCGGCTCGACCTGGAGAGCGAGGGCCTCATCCTCGCCACCAACGATGGTGAGCTGGCCAATCAGCTTACGCACCCCAAGCACGGCGTCGAGAAAACCTACGACGTGCAAGTGGCCGGCCACATGGAGCCCGATGTGCTCCAGCAGCTCCGCCGCGGCGTACACCTCTCGGAAGGCTACGCTCACGCGGTGCACGCGCGGATCAAGTCGAAGCTTAAGAAGTCGACGCTGCTGGAGATGGTGCTCGACGAAGGTCGCAACCGCGAGGTGCGGCGCCTGCTGGCCCGCGTGGGGCACAAGGTCCAGCGGCTCACGCGCGTCGCCGTGGGCCCGGTTCGCCTGGGCGAGATGCCCCGCGGCGCCGTTCGCAGGCTCACACAGGAAGAAGTCCGCAAACTCCGTGAAGCCGCCGCCGCGGGCCCCAAGTCCAACCGCGACGCCCTTCCCCCCGCCGCTCGCGGCTTAGCGCGCCCCCAACGCCCCAGCAGTCCGCCGAAAAAACGTCCCTTCCGCAAACCCGCGACCACCGGCGAAGCCGCCGTCAAACCGGAATTCCGCCGCAAGGTCGTCGGCGGCGTTGCCGAGCCCGGCGCGGGCAAGCCCCCGGGCCGCAAGCCGCCTGGCGGAAAGCCCCCCTCCGGCAAACCCAAGTTCCGCAAATCTACCGGCACGAAGCTCACCGGCCGCAAGCCGTTCAAACGCCGCCGGCCAGAGCGTCCCCAACGTGGGAGCAGCACGCCTTGAGCCCGACCGCGATCGAGGCGCCGTTCAACCCTCTCGCGGCAAGCTTTTGCGCCGATCAGGCCTCGCATTTGCGAGTCACGGTCGTTGAAAACGTGCCGATGGCCCGCGACACCTACCGCGTGCGGTTGGCGTGCCCGGCAATCGCCCGCCGTATCGTGCCCGGCCAATTTCTAATGGTGCGGTTGCCAGGTACGGATGACCCGCTCCTGGGCCGGCCGCTCGCCCTGTATGACACGTGGCTCGACGCTGCGGGCGATCCGCAGGGGGTCGACGTGGTGTATCTCGTCGTCGGCCGGATGACGCGGCGGCTCGCCCAAGTTCGCCCCGGCGACCCCCTCGATGTGTGGGGCCCGCTGGGCAACGGATTCCCGCCCGCCGCCTCCGATCGCCTGGTGATGGTCGCCGGCGGCATCGGCCAGACGCCGTTTTTGGCGTTGGGCCGTGAAGCGCTTGGCGGCCGCCGCTACGGCGAACCGCCGCGCGTCCGCCCGCGCGTGGCCAACGTCACGCTCTGTTACGGCGTCCGCACGGCCGAGCAGCTCGCCGGGGCGGACGACTTCCGCGCCGCGGGGATCGATCTCCGCATTGCCAGCGACGACGGCACGATCGGCCGCCGCGGCCTCGTGACGGAACTCCTCGCCGAAGTGCTCGCCGAGCACGGCGAACAGGGTTGCCAGCTCGCCGTCTGCGGACCGGAGCCGATGATGCAAGCCGTCGCGAAGCTCGCCGCCGCGCGCGGCGTGGCGTGCGACGTCTCGCTCGAAACGCCGATGGCCTGCGGCATCGGCATCTGCTTCAGTTGCGTCGCGAAAGTGCGCCAGCCCGACGGCGGCTGGGACTACAAACGCACGTGCGTGGAGGGACCGGTGTTCGACGCGCAGAAGATCGAGTGGTGAATCCACTCGCGATGCAACCTCGACCAAGCTTGGTCGAGGCTAACCCGTGCTACTTCGCCGCGGCCTTGGCCTTGAGCGACTTGATCGCCGTCGAGAGGCGCGACTTCGTCCGCGCCGCCGCATTGGCGTGGATGATCCGCTTGCCCGCGGCCTGATCGAGCTTCTTCACCGTAATCTTGTATTCGGTCTCGCACGCCGCCGCGTCGCCGCCGGCGATGGCCGTGCGCAGCTTCTTAATCTGGGTGCGGAGGGTTGAACGAAAGGTCCGATTGCGAGCGCGACGATCGACGCTCTGACGAAGACGCTTCTTGGCGCTAACGGAATTGGGCATAGCGGGGACGCAACTAAATGACGGTGAGGCAAACCGGCGAACGAATCACCCACTATCGCGGAGCCGGGCCACTTTGTCCAGCCGGTCGGACACGTCCCGGTAGCCGAAATCCTCTTCGGCCAGCTTCTGCAGATGCCGCTCGGCCCGGTCCAATTCCCGCAGCCCAGTGGCAAGCACGCCGGCCCGGTAAAGAGCCAATTTGCGGGTTTCGCCCTCGCCGGGGTCCACCGCCTCCAGGGCTTGTTCGTAATGCGACAGGGCCAGCTTGTACTGCTCGATTTTCTGGAAGCACTCGCCCAGCTCCACGAGCGTGAGGGCCTTCCGCTTGGGGTCCGTCCGCGCGGCCTGAAATGCCGTGATCGCCTGCTTCACCTTGCCGGCCCGCTTGAGCCGGACGCCTAGCTCGAACTGCAGTCGCGGATTGTTCGGTTCGCGATCCGAGCGGGCGGCGTACACCTCCAGCTCCACCTGGTTGGCATGCGCCTTGGCCCGATCAAGCAGCTCCTTCGCCTCGGGCGTCGGCTGATGGTCATGATTCCGCTGCGCCGCGGCCGCCTGCCACCCAGCGCGCCGCAGCTGCAAATCCTCCAGCCGCTCGCGGACCTGCAGGTTTCCGCCGCCGGACGCCGCGCCGGCCTGCTCCAGCACCTGCTGCACGTCGTCGAACCGCTGCTCGTGCAGGTACAAATCGGCCAGCCGGAAATAATTCTCGACGTTGGCGGGGTCGGCCGCGATTGCCGCCTTGTAGCGCTCCTCCGGCGGCACGGGCGGCGCATCAGGATCTTCGTCACGCTCGTCGGCCGCGGCGCCCTTCGAGAGCCGCGCCACCGACGTTGTTTTGCCGCTGGACTTCGCGCCCGATTTGGAACCGCCCAACAGATCGGGATCGTACCCGCCCTGGTGAATCGTCTTCTCGACGCTCAGCCGCGAGATCGCCTGCTGGGCCTCCTCGTCATGCGGCTTGGCCTGCTCGACGCGGTGCCAACAGGCGATCGCCTGGTCGAACTGCCCCATCCGCTGCAGCGTCATCGCGGCCCGGCGATTGACCGTTGGGTCCTTCGCGTCGACGTCGAGCCCGCACCGCAGGTAGTACAACTGGCACTCGTCGATCCCCAGCTCGTGGCACGCATCGGCCATGGCGATGAGCGTGGTCACATCCCACGGGTTGAGCGCCAGCGCGGCGCATCCCGCTTGAAACGCCGCGAGCCATTCGCCCTTGCCCGCCGCCTTGCTCATCGCCGAGCGGTGGCTCTTGATTTTCAGCCCGGCGAGTTTCGCACCGCGCTTGTTGTTGTCGTACTTCTTGTGCAGGTTGGCCAGCAGGGCCTGGGCGAAGACGATGCTCGCCGGATCCTCGGCAACGCACTGGGTGAAGAGCTGGTGGGCGTAGTCGAAGTCGTTCTTCTCGACGCACCGTTTGGCGTGTTCGAACGTCTTCTGCACACGCTGGCGCACCGCGGGCGCGAGCGGCGCCGGGCCGCGCGGCGCGGGCTGAGGGGCAGCTTTCTGTTCCGGAGCCATGCTGCGTGCCGCCGTTTCCGAGAAACCATTCGTCGGAGGATCTGGGGCGGCCGGCCGCGTCACTGCGGCTACGCACGCCCCCCCGCCGCTTGTATTCTACCAGTAGGCGGCGCCGCCACCAGCGATCGAAGCCATTCATGCCCGATACCCCAGCCAAAGCGTATCTCATTGGCGCCGGTCCCGGCGATCCGGGGCTGATGACGCTGCGCGGCGCAGCTTTGGTCGCCCAGGCCGACCTGGTGCTCTACGACTACCTGGTCAATCCCCGCGTGCTTGCCGCCGCCCGGCCCGACGCCGAGCTGGTCTGCCTGGGCCGCCACGGCCACGGGAGGATTCTCACCCAAGACGAAATCCACGAGCGGATGATTGCCGCGGCCCGCGCCGGCCGCATGGTCGTGCGGCTCAAAGGCGGCGACCCGGCGATCTTCGGCCGCACAGCCGAGGAGCTCGCCGCGCTCGCCGCCGCCGGCGTGCCGTACGAGGTCGTCCCGGGCGTGACCGCCGCGCTGGCCGCCAGCAGCTACGCGGGCATCCCGCTGACGCACCGCGAGTCGGCCTCCTGCGTGGCGTTCGTCACGGGACGCGAGTGCCAGGACAAGGAGGGCGCGCCGCTCGACATGGCGGGGCTCGCTCAGTTCCCCGGCACGCTGGTGTTCTACATGGGCGTGTTGACGGCGCACGAATGGGCGGCGGCGCTCGTGGCCTTCGGCAAGCCCGCCGACACGCCGGTCGCCGTCATTCGTCACGCGACGCTGCCGCAGCAGACGATCGCCGTCACGACGCTCAGCGAACTGCCGAGCCTGGTTCGCCGCGAGCGACTTCGGCCGCCGGCCATCGTGATTGTCGGAAATGCGGTGCGTGAGCGGGCGGCGCTCGACTGGTTCGCCGCGCGTCCCCTCGCCGGACGGACGATCATGGTCACGCGGCCGGCCCGCCAGGCCGACGCCCTCGCCGCGGCGCTCGAAGACCTCGGCGCCGGCGTGATCGCCCAGCCGGCGATCGAGATTGGCCCGCCGCGAGATTGGCAACCGCTCGACGCGGCGATGGCCGAGCTGTCGTCGTTCGCGTGGATCGTGTACTCTAGCGCCAACGGCGTTCAGTCGTTCTTCCGTCGATTGCGAGAACGCAATCTCGACGCCCGCGCACTAGGCGGCGTCCGCATCGCCGCGATCGGTCCCGCCACGGCCGACGCACTCGCCGAGCATCGACTCCGCGCCGACGTGCAGCCCGCGGAATACCGGGCCGAAGCCCTCGCGACGGAACTCGTGCCCGTCGCCCGGGGCAAGCGAGTCCTGGTGATTCGTGCTAGCCGCGGCCGCGAAGTGTTGGCCGACACGCTCGCCGCGGCCGGCGCCAACGTGCGACAGGTCGTCGCCTACGAAAGCCGCGACGTGATCGCTGCCGACCCCGATGTCGCCGCCGCGCTCGCCGCCGGGCGCGTCGACTGGATCACCGTCACCAGCTCGGCCATCGCCCGCGCGCTGATGAACCTCTTTGGCGAGCGACTCGGCCGCGCCAAACTCGCCGCGATCAGCCCCCTCACCGCCGGCGTCCTTGCCGACGCCGGCCACGCTCCCTCCGCCATCGCGTCGGAGTACACAACCACGGGACTTGTCGCCGCCATCCTCGCCGCGGAAAACAGACTTCCGGGTGGCACGCCCTAAGGTCCTCCGCAGGGCGTGGTCCGGCGCGTTCCACCACGCCCTGCGGAGGACCTTGG
>JBIOVA010000020.1:0-6210 GCA_044867485.1 Lacipirellulaceae bacterium
GTTGGGGGGGCTCCGTCCTTATCCATGCAGGCCGATTGGGGGTGGGGCGCGTCACTACGTGTACAAGTACATAGATCATCGGAAGCGCAGCCAATTCCACAAGAGGGAGGATTTACCACAGAGGGCACGGAGGACACAGAGGGAATGCGCAATAGTTGGGCGCCTTTGATCCCTCTCTGTGATCTCTGTGTCCTCTGTGGTGAAGAATTGTTATTTGATTCTCTGTGGTGAAGTATGGTTATTCGATCCTGCGGCGGAGGCGGATGATGTTTTCGACGTTGTTGTCGACGCCGGGCTCGAAGGCGGCGGGGCGGCTGCGGTCGATGATGTAAAAGCCCCGCAGGCGGGTGACCTCGCCCTCGTCGAGGCCCGCTTCGCGGCCGAACTGGTAGCCGTCGGGATACACGCGGCGGTAGAGATCCTCCAGGATCGTCGCGTCCGTGACGCCCGTTTGCTTCGCATTGAACACGGCCTGCGTCGGAGCCGGCTCGACCTCGAAGAACCCGACGGTGATCCACACGGCGTACACGTTGGAGCGCGTCGTGAGCAGGTTATTCAGCCGGATAACCGGGGCGTAGCGGAAGAACGCGCATTGGTCGGCGTTGTTGTACCGCTCGTCGGTATCGGCGAAGAACAACGGCGTCGAGGCATCGGACAACTGGGTGGCCAGCACGCCGCTGCTGCGGAACAGCGTGGCTTCGGCGCCGCGACCTCCTACGATTGGCTGTCGCTGATTTCCCGCCGGAATCATGCTCGCCAGCGGGACCATGGCCGCCGCGCTGCCGGATCGGAAGGGATTGCCGAAGAACGTCGGGATCGCCTGATTTGCGGCGCGTGCATCGAGCGCGAGGATGTCTTCGTTGGTGGCCGGGTCTGTGACGTATCCACGGCGAGAGGCGATGAAGTCTTCCCACTGCGGACCCGGATGCGTGTCTCCGTCTTCATCTGGGTCGGGGTCGCCGTGGAAGATGCCGCGCCAGACGTCTTCGCCGAAGATCGTATTGAGGTTGATCTTCCCCGGCTCGCGGTAGGCGGAGACGGCGTTGAACGGCGGACGGAGGCCCCACCGGGGATCGTCGGGCGTGGGCGGCGTGCCGACGCCCAGAATCGTCACGCCATTCATCTGCGGATTGAGCCACGTCTGGGCGCCGTTGAACAGCGACGGCGTGCCGACGAGGTCGAAGATGCGGTACAGATGGATCGGCACGCCCGGGATGGGCTGCTGGTTAACGTTAGGTCCCTCGTACAAGAAATTCTCCAGATGGGCAAACGCCGCTTGATCCTGCGTGATCGGATCGTTGTTCTGCGGCGTCGGCTTATCGATGACGGCCGTCGAGTACGGCGACGCGTCCGCGGCGGCGACGTATTCGGCCGTGGTGAACTGCCGCAAGAGCTGCGACATCCGCACGCGGGGGACCATAGTCAACTCATTGGCGCTGATGTACGGCCGGTTGTTCCAGGCCATCCAGGGGAACGGCGCGAATGGCTTCGCCTGCTTGTCCTCGCCAGTCTGAGTCGTATCGGCAAACGTCGTGTTTAAGTAGCCCAACGTGCAGTAGGGAATCGCGATGAACACGTGCGAGTCATTGGCGGCGAGTTCGGGGAGCCGCGTGGCGGCGTTGCGGCCCACGAAGAACCGGTTGATCATCGGCTGAATCGACGGTCGCTCGAAGGTCCAGAGCGCGGGGACGCGATCGGCGGGTTGGCGTTGGGCCTCCGCGTCGGCCAGCACGGCGGAAAAGCCGCGTTCCAGGCTAGCGAAGTTGCGACGGGCCTCGCCGGGCGTGGTGCCGCGTCCCGAGTCGTCCCCGCCATTCATGGGCCACATGTTCTCTTCCTGGCGGGTCGGCTCGCGGCCGTTGTAGACCGTGAGGTTGGCCGACATCCGGTCGATCGTGAAGTACGGGTTCACCTGCTGATTGGGGTCGTGCCCCGGCTCGCCGACCGGCGGATTGTACGGCAACAGCGGATTGGCGAGCCGTTGCAGGTAGATGAAGGCGTAAGAGATCCGCGGCTCGTCGGCCGTGCGGCTGTTGCGCACCGGGCGCATCTCGCGAACCGTCGTCAGCGCGGGGTCGAGCTCGTCGAGATACTCCGGCATGGGGAAATTGGGGTCGGGATAGGTGTCCCGATAATCCCGCCACGTTTGCAGGGTGTCGCCGACGCCGATGGGGCCGTCCAGCGGCACGTCGATCGCGGCGGGCTCGCCCTGGGCGTTGCGGTACTGGCCTTCGCCCGTGCCGTCGTCGGTCCAGCGCGAGGCGCGGAAGCGATTGGGATAGCCGATGTTGGGCTCGGAGAGCGAGAGCCGCCGCTTGCCGCCGGCGGCGCGGTCGATGATTGCCACGTCGGTCATGCTCGCGCTGTTGTCGCCGGGAACGCGTTCGATGTCCGTAATTCCTTCGCGGGGCGCCTGGAGCGAAATCTGGTCCTGACGGTCGAATGCCGGTGCATCCGTGTCGTCGATGATCCGTACCTTGTGGGCCGTGCCGGCGCGATTGGTGTCGAGCTCGATCCGCCGCTGCGGGCCGGGCTGCAATCTCGAGCTGAACGGCGTGGTGTACACGCCGTCGTTGTCGAAGTCGTCGCCTGAGCCGACGACCAGGTAGCGTCCGGGCCGGACGTTGGGGACGTTCTGGTCGAGCTTGGGCTGGTCGGCGTAGTAGGCCGTGCCGTCGTCTTGGAAGCCCGGGTCGAACCCCGTGAAGTAGACGCTGCGGTCCATGCGGCGATTGGGCCGCAGGGCGGGATCGGGATCGTCCGGGTCCCACAACTCGGCGGCGTTGGGATGGACCCATTCGTCGCTCTCATCGACGCGGCCGTCGTTGTCGTCGTCGCGGCCGTAGACGTCGACGCGCTTGTAGATGGCCATGCGCCACACGGGCGAGGATCCGCTGGGGTCGGTGGCCTTGAGGTTGACGCCCAAGTCGCTGCCGGGTTCGGTCAGCGTGTCGTGAATATCGGCCGTGGCGCCGGGGTTGGGCGCCCACGGGTTGTAGAGCTCGACGAACAACGCGCCGCGGGGGCGGACCCGTTGGTCGAAGTCGGGGTCCCAATCGGGCTGGGTGGGATCGTCGGCCGTGATGCCGTTGCGATCCTCGGGCGGATAGGGGTCTTCCTGTCCGGTGTCCTCGGTGTTGCGGTTGTGCATGGCGAGCGTCTCGGTGATGACCAGCTCGGGCCGCTCGGCGCCCCAGACGACGGTATCGTCCTTCGTGCCAACGCCCGTGCGATCATTGGTGGTCAAGAGATCGCCGTCGGGGTTCCAGCCATCGAAGGGATCGAGGTCGTACTCGAACGGCGTCATGATGTTGTCGACGTCGCGGAAGTCGACGGCGTTGATCGCCCATTGGGCCAGCCGGCGGCACAGCGCTTGATCCGCGGCCTCGGTGGCGGTCGAGCCGAAGTTCGCCGGCGCCGTCATGGTCAGCGCCGTGACGTAGATGTGCCGGGCCAGAAGCTGCCGCTGCAACCAGGCGTCGTCGCCGTCGATGACGCCGGGCTCGGGGTCGCCGTCGTAGGTGACTTCCAACGGGATGAAATCGGCGTTGATAAACGTGGCGTCGAGTTGTTCGGCGTTGACGGGGTCCGAGTTTTGCCGCCACGTCTTGCGGCTAAGCGTCGGATCTTCCTCGCCCGGTTCGTCGACGACGCCGTAACCCGGCGCGCCAGGCTGGTTCTCTTGGTCGTCGCGGCCGTTGCCCAAGGCGCGGTTGATGTTGAGCCTGACGCCGGCGGCCAGTTCGGGCGCCAGGAGCTGTTGCATGACGCGGCGGACCATGCCGGCGTCGGTCGTCGGGTCGTTGGGATCGCCGGCGAGCGCCAAGGGGAATCGCTTGGCGTTGTCATTGGGGAACAGCCCTTGCCGGACGCGGATTTCCAAGAGCTCGGCAGCCGTCTGCGGAAGCCGGCGCGAATTCGCATTGGTCGTCAACAGCGACTCCATTTCCGGCGGCGTCGAGATGTTCGGCACCGGCACGTCCCACTGGTCGGTCGTGATCCGCATGCGGTCGCTGGGGTCGGAATTGCCCGGCTTGTAGACGCCGGACAGGAAGGCCAGCCGGGAGGGGAGCGAGCCGGCGTCGGCGTCGAACACGCGGAGGCACAACTCCAGCTCGGCGAATGAGAACGGCGCGTCGACGGCGCTCGTGCCGTTGTCGCTGTCGACGCCTTCGGCGAACAGCGTGGCTTCGTAGGGGGAGTCGAACGTGAGCCGGCCGTCGTTGCTCGGGCGGCGCTCGCTGGCGAGGTTCGCCGCTTCGATGACGAGCTGGCCGAGCAGGTTGACGCCGTGGCCATAGCGGACCCGTAGGTCGGGCGGCATGGCGAACTTGCTACTCTCCTGGTTTCCCCATTGAGGCCACCCGGTAAGCGTGACCTGCGTCATCTGGTCGAGGATGTTGCCGCGGCCGGGCCGATTGTCTTCGCCGTAGCGGCCGGGGATGCGGCGGTCGACGCCGCCCGCCGTGAGGACGTCGCCGACCATGATGCGGCGGAAATCGTTGCCGAGAGCCGCTTCGAGGCTAACGTCGGCCGGGCCCCAACCGGCGCCGCGGGGGGTCGAATTCGTTTGAGGGCCGGGGTTGTTGGCGGCGGCGCCGGCAAGCGTCTGAACGTTCAACGAGTCGTTGGCGTTGTCGATGTTGGCAAGATCGAGCGAGCCGTGGACGTTGACGTTGACGCGGCCGTCGAGGTCGATGCACATGATCGCCACGAGCGGCTTGACCTGTTCGCCGTTGGGGCCTTCCATGACCGGCAGCCCCGCGTCGACCCAGATGCTGTCGCGGAAGCCGTCGCCGTCGTTGTCGACGTCCCACGGGCCGAAGATCAGGCGGTTCATCAGGTTGGTGCGGGCGGTTAGGTCCGGATTCTGCTGAAAGGCCAGGAGCGACTCGGCGAACTCGCGGTTGCTGCCGGTGAAGTTGGGATGGTCCTGCCAGTTGGGGCGCAGCAGCACTTTGCGGAGCATGGGGGCGTTGGCGGCCAACTGCGAGCCGCCCGCCGGGCCGGGGCCGGAGCCGAAACGCTTGTTCCAATAGTTCAACAGGTCGGGCCGGTGAAGCGACGGGAGGATCGTGTCCTCAAGCGTTCCACTCGTGGGATTGTTGTTCTCTTCCGGCTCGTCGTTGAGCAGCGCCAGGAGCATGTTCTGGAAGTCGGGAGCGTCGTAAGGCTCGTCGCTGCCGCCGGCGCCTTGGGGGCCGACGAGCTTGGCGAGATTTGCGGCTAGTGCTGCGTTGCCGTCTGCGACGAATTGCCGCTGCCAGGCTGGCAGCAGCAACGTGGGATCCGCCGTGCTCGTTGCAGTCTGAAACGTTCCACGAATCTGTGTGGAGTCAAAAAAGATTGAATTGGGAAGCAGCGCTAGTTCGTAGTTCGTCGTTCCAACGCGCTCCTTGACTGCCAGACGCGGAGTGGTCGACGCCGGATTCGCGAGCTTCGGGTCGAACCCGACGCCCGTGCCGTTGAACGGCCGGCCATTCACCAGGACGCGCGAGCCGTTGAGCAGCGCGGGGTCAGAGATCAGCGAGCCGTCGGCCAGCGGGAACGCCAGGACCGTGAACACGCCGGCGTTCGGGCCCGTGGGCCGGTAGCCGACGATCCGCGTCGTGACGTTCTGGGCCGGGCCGCGGCCGACGAACGTGACGAGCTGGCCCGCGTAGGCGTCGTCGACCGAGCTGAGGCGGCTGGTTTTGACGCCGGGCGTGGGATCGTACTCGTACGGCGCGTCGTAGAGATCGACGAGGCCGCCCGTGAAGGTGAACTGAATCATCTGCCCCAGCGTGGGGTTCGCCCCCACGTTCGCGGCGTCGCCCTTGGCCCACATGACATTGGCGATTTGGCCGCGGAAGCCGTCGTTGCCGTACATGTCGGCCAGCAGGGAGTGGCCGCGGAGGGAGCTGGCCGGGTTGTAGGTGTCGCGGACCAGTTGCAGGAGGACTTCGTCCAGCAGGTCGCCCTGGGAGGCCTGGCTGGCGAGCTTGAGGTTGTTGGCGTTTTGGATCTTGGCGACCTTCTCGCTCTGCTTGGCGACGATGACGAACGCCGTGCCGATCATGAGAAACAGCACGAGCATGCTGAGCACGACCAGCAGCAAGACGCCGCGGCGCTGCGGAAGGCGCGAGGCGCGAGGCGCGAGGCGCGAGTTGGAGGGGAGGAGCGAGGGGCGAGGCGCGAGGCGCGAGCGGGAGGGATGACGAGCGCGCGAAT
>JBIOVA010000021.1:0-38030 GCA_044867485.1 Lacipirellulaceae bacterium
GAGATCTACATCGAGCAGGACGACTTCATGGAGGACGCCCCCAAGAAGTTCTTCCGCCTCAAGCCCGAGGGCGAAGTGCGGCTGCGGTTCGCTGGCATCATCAAGTGCGAGAAGGTCGTGAAAGACGTCGCGGACCGCGTCGTCGAGCTCCACTGTTCGTTCGATCCCGATCACTCGCGCAAGGTGAAGGGCACGATCCACTGGGTCTCGGCGCCGAATGCCTTGA
This sequence comes from Lacipirellulaceae bacterium, assembly GCA_044867485.1. Classification (GTDB taxonomy): domain Bacteria; phylum Planctomycetota; class Planctomycetia; order Pirellulales; family Lacipirellulaceae; genus Lacipirellula. The sequence goes on from JBIOVA010000021.1 coordinate 227, forward strand.
CCGCAGAGGTGCGACTGTACGATCACCTGTTCAAGGTGGAAACCCCCGACGACGCCCCGCCGGGCGGGACGTTTCTTGATAACCTCAACCCCCGCTCGTTGGAGATTGTCAAAGACGCGAAGCTCGAACCGTCGCTCGCCGCGGCCAAGCCTGGCGACCGATTCCAGTTCGAGCGCCTCGGCTACTTCTACGCTGATCCGATCGACTCAGCGCAGGGCCGCCCCGTGTTCAATCGCACGGCCACGCTGAGAGACAGTTGGGCGAAGGAATCGAAGGAGTAAGACGACGGCCGCGCCGGCCGTTGCCAGTGAACTGCCGCCAGGTTCGGGAACGAAGCGAACGGATAACGGATAATTTGTCAGCGGATGATCGTAGCGGGCGACTCGATAGCTCACTTGCGCTGCAAAGTTCGATTGGACGAAATCCTGCGTAAGCCCTGCCGGGAGCACAGGTCCAAGTTCAATCTCCGCACCGATCAAATCGGGGTATAAGTATCCGTTGGTGGGTGGAAGCGGGTTGGTCAGCGTCCACGCCAATCGCCCCGAAGCGTTGAATTGGGGCTGTTCGTGCGACGGCGGCGTTGACTCGACTCTGGCCGCGTTGGCGGCGCGATCGGCGAACCAAAACAGGGCGCGCGGATAATTGGGCGAGAACTTGCGAAAGTCTTGTTGACCAACCGACACGGCAACAGTTGCCAGATCGAACCACACCGTGGGCCAGTACGTCGAGGACGGCGGCGCCCCGACGGACAATCCAACAAAGCGCGCAGGAAGGGAGAGCGAAACATTTCCTTGGCGATCGTCGTAGCGCAGCTCAGGGCGACTCACAGCGTCAACTTGAATCGAGCCAGGCGAGTAGCGGTCCGGCTTCACAAATCGAGAGCGTGCCTCGACGTCGTCGCCTTGGAGAGCCCAACGCTGAATCGTGGTTTGCAGCCCGGCGACCGAGCAACGCGGCGCCATGATCGCCGCCGCCAGCGTGGCCGCCAATGCAAGTTGCCGTAAGCGAGATTTCATGTTTCCTGCAGCTCCACACGCATTCGACTTAGCGGCGAGTATCGTAGCGTTGTCTCGCGGTCGGCAGTGAGAGCACTTGTACGAGGCGGATGATCGTGTGCTATCATCATTTGCCGAACGAAGCAGTTTCACGCCGTGGGCGAACGCTTCGCGGACTTAAATACGGGAAGCTTACATGAAATACCTATTGCAGCCACGCCGCGCGTGTCACCAACTCCTTTGCCTATTGCTCGCCGGCCTCATGGCCGTGACGCCGCGCATGCTCACCGCCCAACCGGCGGGCGAGGCGTTGCCGCCCGTCGCCCTGGACACGACCTACGCGCTTCCCAGCGCGTGCGTCGTCGTGGCGGCGCGGCCGGGGCAATTGCTGCGCTCGCCGGCGATGGTGATGATGCCGACTGAGGTGCTGCAAGCCGCGGTCATGACGGAGATCGGCGTCGATCCGTTGACGACCGAGCAGATCGTGTTTACCGCCTCGCCGCCTTCGGCAGGCCCGCCGACGGCGGCGGCGCACTTCACGTTCAGCGCCCCGCTCAATCTCAAAATGCCGCCGCTGGCATATCCTGTTCAGGAAGAACAACTCGAAGGCAGACCATACCTGCACGCCCAGGGTGATCCAAATCTGCCCAGCTTCTGGTTCCCCGACGACTCCAGCCTTGTTGTCTTGAACGACTTCTCGGCGCAGACTTTCGCAGCGAAGTCGGAGGCGGCTCCGGACTCGCTGCTGGCGAAGTTCGTTGCCTCGGACCGAGGTGACGACCTGCATGCGATGGTCGACTTGGAGCCGCTGCGGCCGTTCATCAATTTGGGCCTCATGCAGGCGCAGGTTCCGCCGCAGTTCGCCGAGTTCTTGCAGGTTCCGAATCTCGTGAAGACCGTCGAGCTCCGGCTCACCTTCTCGCACCCCGCGGCGTCGGAGTTAGTCATTTCTGCTAATGACGAAGCGGCCGCTGACTCGCTGATTGGTCTGTTTAACAAGGCAAAGCAATTGATGGCGGCGCAGATGGCCGCTGAGACGGCGCAACAGCTCGCCAGCGACGATCCCGTCGAGCAGGCCAGCGGCCGTTACGCCCAACGCATGGCGAAAAACTGGGACCAGTTGTTGCAGCTCAGCCGCGAGGGCGAACGGATCGTCATCTTCCGCACCGACCCTGCGGACGGGCCGCAGAGCCAGCTCACGCAGATCGCCGTCATTGGCGTGCTTGTGGCGCTGCTGCTCCCCGCGGTGCAGGCGGCTCGCGAGGCGGCCCGCCGCAGTGCGTCGTTGAACAACCTGAAGATGCTCATGCTCGCGATGCACAACTATCACGATACGAAGGGAACGTTTCCCGCCCATGCCAACTATGGCCCGGATGGCAATCCGCTGCTCAGCTGGCGCGTGCATCTGTTGCCGTACATGGAGCAACAGGAACTCTACAATCAGTTCCACCTCGACGAGCCGTGGGACAGCGAGCACAACAAGGCGCTCATCGCCCAGATGCCCGAGATTTACCTGGACCCCAGTTCGCCGCTACCGCTAACCGAGGGCCGCACAAACTATCTCGGCGCCCAAGGGGAAGGGCGCGTTTTCGATGGAACTCCCGAGGGGCGGCCAATCAAGTCGATCACCGATGGCACGTCGCATACGATCGCGATCGTGCAGGTCGACGACGACAACTCCGTCATCTGGACAAGACCCGAGGATTGGGAAATGGACGCGGACGACCCGCTGGCGGGAATCGGCGTCTTACATCCGGGCGTGTTTCTGGCGGGTTTCTGCGATGGACGCGTGACGGCCATCAACTTCGACATTGATCCGACGGTTTTCAAGGCACTGGTGACCGCCGCCGGTGACGAAGTCGTCACGGCCGAGCCCTGAGGCAACCTCAAATCTGCGGGTCGTCCCCTCGCGTTGGGCCCGTCCAGAGGCAGAGGGCGTTGCGCATTTCGAAGCATCCGGCCCGCGAACTTTCCCCTGCCCGGCAGCGTCTAGAGTGCGTAAGATAGTAGTCACGCCGCATCTCCACGAGCGCGGCGCATCGCGCGCCTTCGCACACGTCCCGCCATCGCGGCGCGCGGGCCAAGCTAGCGAGGATCCTCTCGTGGCCACTTCCGAATCCGTGATTGCCACGGCCGAGACGATCGAAGCGCCGCGTCGCATGTTGTCGCGGCGCGCTGCCGACTCGTCCGATTCGCCGGCCCCGGCGAAGCCCAAGGTCGCGCTGGTCGCGGGCTCCACGCCTCACATGAGCGGCGAAACCCACGCGCTGCTCCGGCGGCGATTGCGGGTCGTGGCGTTATTGCTGTTTATCGCCTTCGCGACGTTTATCGCGTGGTACCTGATCAACGCGACCTCCGGAAGCAATTGGGAAGCCTTCGGACCGCTGTTTTACGCCCATGTCGCCTTGACCGCGATGTTGGGCCTGCTGTCGTGGAAGTTGTGCGCCCATTGCGAGCTGTCGCTCCCGGCCCTGCGCGTCGCCGAGCTACTCGTGTTTGGCGCCCCAGCCTTGTTCTTTGTGGCGCTGAACTACACGCAGCTCGAATCTGCGGCCTCGGCGCCCGAGTATCCGCGCGTGATCCCGATCACCACGGGCTGGATGCTGCTGATTTTCTGCTATGCGATGTTCATCCCCAACTCCTGGCAGCGAGCCGCGGCGGTCATCGGGGCGCTGGCCGCGGCGCCGATGCTGCTGAACGGGATCGCCTACTGGCAGTTGGAGCCGTTTCGCCGGCTGGTCGATAGTCCCGAGTTCACCGGCGTGCTCACCGAGCAAGCGCTCAAGCTCGCCATCACGGCGATGACCGGCATCGTCGGCGTGCACACGATCAACGCGCTCCGGCGCGAGGCGTTCGCCGCTAAGCAGTTTGGACAGTACCGCCTCAAGAAGCTGCTGGGCAGCGGCGGCATGGGCGAGGTGTATCTCGCCGAACACCAGATGATGAAGCGCCCCTGCGCCGTGAAAGTGATCCGCGCTGAGAAGGCAGGCGACCCGCAGGTTCTGGCGCGATTCGAACGCGAAGTCCGCGCCACCGCCAAGCTCTCGCACTGGAATTCGATCGACATTTACGACTATGGCCGCACTGCTGACGGTACGTTTTACTATGTGATGGAATTCTTGCCCGGCCACAATCTCGGCGAGCTCGTTGAGGATCACGGTCCCCTGCCGCCGGGACGGATCGTGTACCTCATGCGGCAAGTGTGCGACGCCCTGGTCGAGGCCCACTTACACGGCCTGGTCCATCGCGATCTCAAGCCGGCGAACATCTACTGCGCCTACCGCGGCGGGCAGTTCGACGTCGCCAAGGGGCTCGACTTCGGCCTGGCCAAGCCGCTGTCCGACGCGAAGGATTCGGGCCTCACGCAGGAGGGCTCGATCACGGGTTCGCCGCTGTTCATGTCGCCCGAGCAGGCCAGCAGCGACGACGTTGATCATCGCAGCGACGTGTACTCGCTTGGCGCCGTGCTTTACTTCATCTCGACGGGCCGGGCGCCGTTCTTGTACGAGAATCCGCTCAAGGTGATGATCGCCCACGCCAGCGAAGACCCCGAGCCGCCGCGCCTGTTCAACGCTGAGCTGCCTGCCGAGCTGGAAGAGATCATCCTCCGCTCGCTGGAAAAACGGCCCGAGGACCGCTTCCAGACCATGGCCGAGCTGCGAGACGCCCTCGACCGCGTGCCGGTGGAAACCGAGTGGTCGTCCCGCATCGCCGCCGACTGGTGGCAACACAACGGCTGCCCCCAGCGCAAGGCGATGGCGGCCGAGGCGGTCGAGCTGGCGGCGGTGTAATCGGGCCGTTTCTTGTGGCTTTTCCTGCCGTGCATTCCGCAGGTAGAATTGGGAATTGCGGCAAGTCGCCGTCGGCGCGCCAGGGGCTGTCGACGGCAGTGTTCCCGGAAACTCTCGCTCCCACGAAATGCATCGATGGCCAACGCACCGCGCACGCTGTTTGAGAAGATCTGGGACAACCACGTCGTCTACGCCGAGGAGGGTCGCCAGTCGATCCTGTACGTCGATTTGCAACTGGTCCATGAAGTCACTAGCGCGCAGGCCTTTGAGGGACTGCGGCTGGCCGGCCGCAAGGTGCGACGTCCCGAGCGCACCATCGCCACGGCCGATCACAACGTGCCGACCAGCGACCGCAGCCTGCCGATCGCCGACCCCATTTCCAAGCAGCAGATCGATACGCTGCGAAACAACTGCCGCGAGTTCGGCATCACGCACTACGACCTGGACGACGTGCGGCAGGGCATCGTTCACGTCATCGGGCCGGAACTCGGCTACACGCAGCCCGGCATGACGATCGTCTGCGGCGACAGCCACACGTCGACGCACGGAGCGTTCGGCGCGTTGGCGTTCGGCATCGGCACCAGCGAGGTTGAGCATGTGCTCGCTACGCAGACGCTGTTGCAATACAAGCCCAAGACGCTCGAGCTGCGGGTTGATGGGCGGCTGAGCAATGGCGTCACAGCCAAGGACCTCGTGCTGTACCTCATTGGGCAGATCACCACGGACGGCGGCACGGGCTACTGCATCGAGTACACCGGCGAAGCGCTTCGCAGCCTCACGATGGAAAACCGCATGACGGTGTGCAACATGTCGATCGAGGCCGGCGCTCGCGCGGGGATGATCGCCCCCGACGAGACGACGTTTGCCTACCTCAAGGGCCGGCCGTTCGCCCCGAGCGGCGCCGCGTGGAACGACGCTGTCGCCCAGTGGCGCAAGTTACCGACCGACTCGGGGGCTCGTTACGACAAGTCACTCATGTTCAAGGCCGCCGACATCGCGCCGCAAGTCACCTGGGGCACCAATCCTGGGCAAGTCGCTGCCGTTGATGCTCGCATCCCGCGGCCGGCAGATTTTTCCGACGCCACCGACCAGAAGACCACCGCCCAATCGCTCGAATACATGGGCCTGGCCGGCGGCGAGGCGATCGTCGACCTCAAGCTTGACCGCGTCTTCATCGGGTCCTGCACCAACGCACGGATCGAAGATCTCCGCGCCGCCGCCGCCGTCGCCAAGGGCCGCCGCGTAGCGTCGCATGTGAGCGCGATGGTCGTTCCCGGCAGCGGTCAGGTGAAACTGCAAGCCGAGGCCGAGGGGCTGGACCGCGTATTCAAAGCGGCCGGCTTCGACTGGCGCGACGCTGGGTGCAGCATGTGTCTGGCGATGAACCCCGACAAGCTTTCGCCCGGCGAGCGGTGTGCTTCCACCAGCAATCGCAACTTTGAAGGGCGACAGGGCAAAGGCGGCCGCACGCATTTGGTCTCGCCGGCAATGGCCGCCGCCGCCGCGGTAGCGGGGCATTTCGTCGACGTGCGCGAGTGGAACTAAACGAGCAAGTAAACGGTCATCATGAAACCCTTCGTCAGACACACGGGCAAAGTCGTGGCCATGGATCGGGCCAACGTCGACACCGACCAGATCATTCCCAAGCAGTTCCTCAAGCGGATCGAACGCACGGGGTTCGGCGAGTTTCTGTTCTGGGACTGGGCCCGCCGCGACGACGGCTCGCCGAATCCCGACTTCGAGCTGAACAAGCCCGCGGCGCGCGGGGCGAGCGTGCTCTTAGCCCGCCGCAACTTCGGCAGCGGTTCCAGCCGCGAGCATGCGCCGTGGGCCCTCGAGGACTACGGCTTCCACGTGATCGTCGCTCCGAGCTTCGCTGACATCTTCTACAACAACTGCTTCAAGAACGGCATGCTGCCGATTCGGCTCTCGGAGGCGCAGGTCGACGATCTGTTTCAGCGAGTCGCCAAACACCAGCCGTACGAACTGACCGCCGATCTGGAAACTTGCACGCTGTCCGACGCCCACGGCTTCTCGACGAGCTTCGAGGTGGAGCCCTTCCGCCGGCACTGCCTGCTCAACGGGCTCGACGACATCGGCCTCACACTGGAGCACGAAGCCAAGATCGCCGCGTACGAAACGGCGCATGCGATCGGCGTCTGATCACGGCGCGATCTCGCGAGAAAGGGAGTTCGGATGGGCCTCACGCAAAGGCGCAAAGGCGCAAAGGCAGAGACGAGAAGCTTTCTTTGTTTTCTTCGCGCCTTTGCGCCTTTGCGTGAGATTTCTTTGGCCATCGTTGCAATTGCGGCGTTGTTTTCCGTGCACGGAAACGGTCTCGCCGACGACCAGCCTCGGCCCGCCGAAGGACGCGACGATTCGGCTCTGTACGCGGTGGATACCGTCCTCGACAAACTCGATAACCCGGCCAGCGTCGCCGTGAGACCGGGGTCGCGACCTGCCGGGCCATTTGACCTTTATGTTTCCGAAAGCGGCGCCGGACGCGTCGTTCGTCTGACGACCGACAAGCCAGGAGAGGCGTCCAGCGTTGTTAGCGGATTTCCCACAAGCCAGTTCGGCCCCGAGGGGCAGTACCGCGTCGGGCCTTTGGGCCTCGCATTCCTGTCTCGCAACCGGCTCGCCGTCGGCACGGGCGGGCTCGGCGTCGGCGCCGACCTGGTTCGCGTCTACGGTCTGCCGGAGAACAATGCCGACTTGGCATTCGACGCCGTCGACCACGTCGTCGGGCCCGTTCCCACCGGCGGACGCACGACCACCGGCGAGGGGCAGTTTGCCAGCCTCGCGCGCACTGAGAACGCCTTGTTCGTGGTCCCGCGCACGGGTGACGAGCGCGGCTGGATTCTGAAAGCCATCCTCGATTCGAATCGCGTCGCCGGGCTCGAGCCGTTCGTCGCCACGCGTGCGATCGCCGGCGTTGCAACGCCCGCGGCCGTCGCCGTCGATCCCAAGCCGAATCATCACTACCTCGTCGTGGGCCAGATGGGCGAGACGTCCGCGGCGACCGACAGCCGTCTGACGATGTACAGCCCGACCAGCGGCGCACTGGCCCTCAACCTGGCGACTGGCCTCCGCGACGTCGTTGGGCTGGCATTCAGTCCGGCGGGCGACTTGTATGCCGTTGACTTCGCGTGGGCCGACGCGGCCGAGGGCGGCGTCTTTCGGCTCGAAGCGGCTCAGGTTGAGGGCCGCGAGTCGTGCCGGCCGGTGAAGATTGCCACAGTGGCACGACCCGCCTCGCTGGCGTTTACGCCCGACGGGACGTTGTATGTCACGGCCTTTGGCGCCGGCGACGCGCCGACCGGCGCCTTGCTGAAAATCACGCCGCGCCCCGAGACGCCCCCGTTGTGAAGGAGCCGCGCCGTGTCGCGCCGCGAAAAGATCGAAGCGATGCTTGCCGACGATCCCGGCGATGTGTTTTTGCGCTACAGCCTGGCGATGGAGCTCGACAAGGAAGGCGACCACGACGCGAGCCTGGCGAAGTTCGACGAGCTGGTTCGCGACAACCCGCCGTACGTGCCGGCGTTTTTCATGGCGGCGCAGCGGCTTGTCCGGCTAGAGCGCATCGCCGAAGCGAGCGCGCTGCTTCGCAACGGCGTCGAAGAAGCCCGCCGCCAAGGCAACGCCCACGCGGCCGGCGAGATGAGCGAGTTCCTCACATCGCTTGGTTCGGCGGGGGAATAGCACGCGGATGAACGCGGATTCTGCGGATGAGCGCGGTTCAGATGAGCGCGGATCAATCGTCGACAGACATTCTTATCGGCGGTGATCCGCTACATCCGCGCTCATCCGCGTCCTATTTCCGAGTGCCGCACGCCGCCACCACCGCGCAGCTCGTGCAGCTTTCACACCCGCCTTGGCCCTTGGCTTCCTCGGTGCCGCAACCCGGGCCGCAGCCTTCGGTGAGCGTGTCGACGAATTTGCGGAACTCGACCGCCGCCTCGTAGGTCTCTGCCAGCCGCCGCGTCACGTCGGCCGCGGCCTGCGGCGGATCGCCGAGGAAGTAAAAGAACAATCCCTCGCCGTCGAACAGGTGTTCGACGTCGACCAGCGCGGCGCTCACCCCTGCGTCGGCCAACAGTTGCTCGCAGGCGGAAAACGCCTCGTGCCGGCGGCGTTCGAGCCGCGCCTCCAGGAGGTCGTCCTGCACGCTCATCCGCCGCAGGATTTGACCCGTGGGATCGCCGCTCAGGTGGTTGTCGTCCGGGCCGGCGAGCACTTCGCCTATTTCCAGGCCGCGGGGGCTGCGCACGACAACCCGCGAGCGGCGCCCGTAGCGCACCGCGTCGACGGCCGAAAAGCGGCCGACATGACCGAGCAGTCCGTAGCGAACGACATGGTAGCCCATACTGCCATTCTGGCTGAGTTGGCAGGGCGTGCCAAGTCAAGCCGGAGCCGGCCGCGCCAGGCATCAACCTTGCGAGTGGCGCCGTGGCGGGGATACTCTGGGTGGCTTGCGGGGGCTTCCTGGACGGCCGGGGTACCACCGTCTTCGGCGGTCGCGTCCGGCTGGGCTGTTGGTTGATCGTTTTCGTTGCATACTTCGCAATGAGTTTAACACGATGAATGTTGTTGAAACGCGAGACGCCAGATGCTGGCACGAACTTGCGGAGCGCGTGTTGGACGGGCATCGACTCACTGAGGGCGAGGCGCTGACCGTGCTGGCGGCGCCGGACGACGAAGTGCTCGACCTGCTCGCGGCGGCGTTCCGCGTCCGGCGGCGGTACTTTGGCCGCACCGTCCAGCTCTACTTTCTGATGAACGCCAAGAGCGGCCTCTGCCCCGAGGACTGCCACTACTGCTCGCAGTCGAAAGAGTCGACCGCCGACATCCCGCGCTACAACATCCTCAACCGCGAACAACTCCTGGCAGGCGCCGCGGCCGCCGCTGAGCGCAACGCCAAGACTTACTGCATCGTCATCTCGGCCCGCGGGCCTAACGAGCGCGAAATGGCCGCGGTCGAGACGATCGTGCCCGAGATCAAAGAGAAATACGGCCTCGATATTTGTGCGTGCCTCGGACTGCTCACGCCCGAGCAGGCCGATCGGCTCGCCGCGTGTGGGGTCAACCGCGTCAACCACAACCTCAACACCAGCGGCGAGCATTACGCCGAGATTTGCACGACGCACACTTACCAGGACCGCCTCAACACGCTCCGCGCCGTGCGGACCTCCGGCATGGAGCTTTGCTCGGGCGGCATCGTCGGGATGGGCGAGCGGCCGCGCGACGTCGTGTCGATGGCGTTCGAGCTGCGCGAACTCGGCGTCGAGTCGATTCCCGTGAACTTCCTCAACCCCATCGAGGGCACGCCGCTCGCCGGGCCGTCGGAATTGACGCCGAACTACTGCCTCAAGGTCCTCTGCATGTTTCGGCTCGCGAACCCGTCGAGCGAGCTCCGCATCGCCGGCGGCCGGGAACTGCACCTTCGCAGCTTGCAGCCGTTGGGACTCTACCCGGCGAACTCGATCTTCGTGGGCGACTACCTCACCACCAAGGGCCAGCTTCCCGAGGCCGACTACGCGATGATCCGCGACATGGGGTTTGAAGTGACGGGGAGTGCGGTGGGCGGTGGGCAATGAGGGTCGAGGGTTGAGCGATGGATACTCGGTCGCTGCGCTCCGGCCTCCGAGCTCGATTCTCATTTCCGGCGACATAATTCCCTTTTCTTCTGGGTTGGGTTGCGCGATCGCGCGGGATTGTGTTGGCGGAATTGGGTTTGCGCTGAACCAGGTCGACGCAACATTTTGTCGTCGGCTGGCGACATAATTCCCCCGTTTGGGTGGGTGGCGAGGCGCGAGTTGCGAGGCGCGAGTTGCGAGATCGATGCGCGATGCTGGTTGCTCGGTGCTCGACGCCCGCCTTTCTGCCGGGCCATAAAAAAACGAGCCGCGGGAATTCCTCCAAAAGAGGAACTTCCGACGGCTCGTGGTTCGTCACGATGCCTTTATATACTTATGTATACTAACAGGTCGGGCGGTCGAAAGCAAGAGAGAAGTGGGGAGAAATGGCGATATTTCCGAACGCGGGACAAGTGGACACGAAGATGCCGGCACTGAACGCGCCGCGCGACGCGCCGTACTCCCGCATTCGTTCTTAAGTGCAAAGTTGACGGGTGATGCTGCAATCGCGACGCGCGATGCTGGCACTCTCCCCAGAACGGCTTGGTCAGCGGTCGTGCGAAGCGGGTGCTGGCATCTACAGACTCGCCGCAAATTGCCCATTCTTCACGACCGGAATTGTTTCCGAAATCGATTCATTTCCCGCAACGCGAATTGCCGATGATAGTGCACAACGGAATTCCCCCTTCCGGCCTCGTCGTGCAGGGATGCAATCATGTTGCGTGGATGGAAGCTTGCTGCCGTTAGCGTTGTGACAATCTGCGTTGCCAGCGGCGCGCGGCCCGCGGCGGCCGTGTCTCTGGCCGAGCGCCTGCGACGGCTCACCGGCGGCGGCGATGATGCCGCGGCGGCGAGTCCGACGATCCGCGACGACCAGGTGCAACCTGCGGCCGTTGCGGCTGAGCCGACCAACCGGCCTCGGGCTCGCGCGGCCCGCGACGCGGCGATGGCCGGTACGACGAAACGCTCGGGCGGCGGAGGCGGGTCGTTGTTCTCGGGGCTCCGCTTGCCGGGATTCGGTGGGCAGGGCAGCGGGACCAACGAAGATCTTTCCGATGCTCCGATGCCGTACGATCCCTCGGAGCTCCAGGCGCAAGGCGCCGCGACGCGCACGCAACCGGCGACCGCGGCGACTGCCGCACCGCGTCGGCAGCCGGGCGCCGCTGCGGGCCCCGCCTCGACGACGCCGCGACGCATCGCCGCGGCCAGCGTGCCTGCCGCCACGGCTCCGACCACCTCTCGCGTCGCGCGCACATCGCCGCGCGTCGACGTCGATCGACACAACGAACTGGCCGAGGCGCTTTCGGGCTTGCGCGACCACGTCGTAGCCGACGGCTCGCCCACCGTCGACGAAGGCGATGCACCGCCGCTGGTGATTTCCGCTGAAGAGGCGCCGCGGTATTTGCGCGATTCGGAGGCTTCGACCGCCGCCGAGATGCAGGCGCCCACGACCGGCGGCGCCGCCGCCACGCGCGGCCCCGTCGACGTGGCGGACGCCTTGATCGCCGCGCCGGCCGCCGCCGAGCCGGCCGTGGCCCCGATCGTGCGTCCGCGCGTGACGGCCGCGATCACGCCAACCGCGCGGCCCGCGGCTGTGGCGAACCCCGGCGTGCGTCGTTCGCCGCCGCGGGCGCCGGCCGCAGAAACTGATATCGGCGCCGCGCTCCGTGACGAGACCTCCGCCACTCCGCCAGCGGCAATGCCAACTTTGCCGCAGCCGGTCGCGCCGCAGATCGACGACCAGCCGTCGGACTTGGGCGACGTTGCGGCCGAGGCGGCGCCGATGTTCGAGAATCCGCCGCTCGTTGGGACGCCCAGCTCGACGCCGACCACGATGCCCGCGGTGCGGCCCACGATTCAACCCTCCATCTTGCCCACCAAGACCCGGCCGACGACGCCCACGGCGCCGCACGCCGGCAACCTCCGGCCGCGGCGCGACCTGTTGCTCAGCGGCCGGCAGCCGGTGATCGTCTCCGGCGTCGCTGGTCCGCAGCGGATTACGGTCGGTCGCACGGTTGAGTATCGCGTGTCGCTGGAGAACAAGGGCGACGAGTCGGCCCGCGAGTTGACGGCGACAATCGCTGTGCCGGCGTGGGCCGAGGTGATCGACGCCGTGGGTTCCAACGGCGCGGTGGACCGCACGTCGGCCGCCAGCGAAAGCGAGTCCAACACGATCAAATGGCAGCTTTACGAGTTGGCGCCGGGCGCCGCGCAAACGCTCACGCTCAAGCTGATTCCGCGGAGCGGCCGGGCGCTGCAGTTGGGCGTGGCATGGGATCACGCCGCGGTGAGCAGCGAGGCGACGGTCCAGGTCGAGGAGCCCAAACTCCACATGGAAATCACGGGCCCCGCCGAGGTGCTGTTCGGCAAGTCGCAGCGGTACACGCTCACGCTGTCGAACCCCGGCACGGGCGACGCCGACGAGGTGTCGATCGAACTGACGCCGCCAGGCGGCGATCCCGCCTCGCCAGTGCGGCACAAGGTGGGCTCCCTGGCCGCCGGGGGCACCAAGTCGATCGAGCTGGAGCTGACCGCGCGGGAAGCGGGCGACCTGAAGATGTTCGCCGTGGCGCACGCCGCGGGCGATCTGCGCATCGAAACCGTCAAGACCGTGCTCTGCCGCAAGGCGGATCTGGCGGTCGATTGGCGCGGCCCCGACAAGAACTTTGCCGGCGCCGTGGCGACGTACTACCTCCGCGTGCGCAACCCGGGCACGGCGCAGGCCGACCAGGTGGCGGTCGAGCTGAACCTGCCCGCGGGCGCCGAGCTGGTCGACGCCAGCGCCGGGCACGCCTGGGACGCCGGTCGCCGCGTCGTCGGTTGGAAGCCGGGCTCGCTGGCGCCCAACGAGGAGCGGTTCATGCAGTTTCGCTGCAAGCTCACGCAGCCGGGCGTCAACCAGTTGGAGGCGGTGGCCCAAACCGCTTCGGGCGACCTGAGCGACGTGAAGAACTTGCCGGTGACGATCGAGGCGCTGGCCGATCTCAAGCTCGTGGTGAGCGATCCGCAGGGCGTCATCCCGGTGGGCGACGAGGCGACGTATGAAATCAAAGTGCAGAACCGCGGGCTCACGGCGGCTCGCGGCGTGAATGTGACCGCCATGTTCAGCGAAGGCATCGATCCGATCAACGTCGAGGGCGGGCAGCACGAAATTCGCGATGGCCGGGTGTCGTTCCGGCCGATCGACACGCTGCCGGCGGGCGCCGAGGCAGTGCTGCGCATCCACGCCAAAGCCACCGCGGCGGGCACGCACGTGTTCCGGGCCGAGGTGAATTGCGACGACCTCGACACCAAGCTGGCGGCCGAGGAGACCACCCGGTTCTTCATCGAGGAAGAACGCTGGGCCGACGCCTCGGCCGCGTACTCCGAGAATGGCGAGGAGACGACGCGGTAAGGGGAAAGGCTGGAGACCTGAGGCTGGAGGCTGGAGGTCGGAGGGGGCGATCGTCGGGACAATTGCGCTCGAGTTTTGACCGCTGGCCGCTGTGGTTGACGCGGGAAAACTCGGTGATTTCCGCGTCGCGGCGGGACAATCGTCCGCGGGATTCTGTCCGCATTCTGTCCGCGATTGTGCCTTTTTTGGTCCCCAATTGTCCGCGCGGGGGTCGGCATTGTCCCCGGCGGCGCTCGCCATGGCCGTGGATTGCAGCGCGCAGGGTCGCCTCACGCTGCGATCGCTCGGCGGCATGGACGGGCTCACGTTGGACGTGCGGCGGTTCACGGGCTTCTGGGCCACTCGTTGGATGGGGCTGCGGCGCGGCGCTCTGGGATTTTGTGTGAACACACGTATACTTTGTGCAGTACTTGCACGCTAGCAGAGTGCGCGGCCATTTTCAGCAAGAATTTTTGGGCGGGGGATTCTTTTCCACAGATGGCGCAGATCGTCGCAGATTGGGGAAAATCGGGAAGGTCTCACGCCAAGGCGCGGAGGGCGCAGAGGAAGACGGGATTGGGAACCACGAAAATTACGAAAGGCACGAAAGGAAATTCTTGAATTGTCGGAAATCCCCGCCTTTGCCGGCTCCGGACTCCGATTTCGTGTGACTCGTGGATTTCGTGGCTTGCCGTGGTTTTCTTTGCGCCTTCGCGCCTTGGCGTGAGACCGTCTTGGTCCCGACCGTTCGCGCAGGGCGGGCATTTCACGCGCTTGAACTTGCCCAGAACGAGTGCGAGAATCTTCATTATTCAGTGCTCCGCGCGCTTGGGGGGAAGGGAAAGACCACGCTCGACGCGCCCACCTCGATCGGTCGTTTGTCAGGTTACATCCGCCAGACACACGGCTTACATAGATACTTTAGGCGCCTATGGCATCGCCAGTTTACCGGGCGTGGAGCAAGACCATCCGAACCGATGACAGGTCGCCGGGCTACTCGGCTCGTTGGGTGGCGGCTCGTCGCGGCTGGCTCAATGTCTTCCATGACCGGCTTGAAAGCGGCGACACCGTGATTCCGGCCGATGCCGTGCAAGACGCCGTGCTCTATGAAGCACGACAATGGTTCATTCCCGTGTACATTCTGGCCGTGACCACGGCAGGCGGCACTTGGCAGTTTGGGCTCAATCCCTGGACCAATATTGGGGTTCACCTGCCGTTCCCGTTCCGCCGGGAACGCGTTCGCCTGCGGTACTCGACATTCAGCATCGTCGTGCGCGTCGCGCTGATCGCCTATGTGGCCTACTTGCTCTATCGTCGCTTCATCGGCGCCTAGCAGGGCGCTGAAGTTGCACCGCGGTCCCACGGCCATTTTGGCGATTCACAGTTGCAGCGGTTATACTTCGCGCTATCCGCTCTGCTGAGGGCGGGCAACTGTGCTTGCTCGTTAGGCGAGGAAGGTGTGCGGTATGCCTGCAAAACCCAAGACCATTGATGAGTACCTCGCGGCTTTGAGCGAGGATCAGCGACCTGCGCTCGAGAGACTTCGGAAGACCATCAAGGCTGCGGCGCCAACGGCTGACGAGTGCATGAGCTACGGGATCTGCGCGTACCGTCTGAACGGGATGCTGGTGGGCTTCGGCGCAACGGCGAAGCACTGCGCGCTGTTTCTCATGAGTGGTTCCACCGTGGACGATCACCAGGACGAGCTCGAAGGATACGACACGAGCAAGGGGACCATCCGCTTTCAGCCGGATAAGCCCCTGCCGGTCGCGCTGGTGAAGAAGCTGGTCAAGGCTCGGATCGCGGATAACCAGGCGCGCCTGAAGGGAAAACGGGGATCGGTCACGGCAACGAAGCAGAGCAAGCCCGCCAAATAGGGCGCTGCAGTTGGGAAGCGGTAAAGCCTACCGCGTGCTGCCATGACGCTCCGCACTGCTCGCCTCGCAGCACTTGCCCCCGCCGGCCCAATGGCCGTTTTGGAACTCCATCTCAACAGCGGTATACTGGCTGCCATTCCGCTCACTTGAGGGCGGGCCACTGGGCTTGGTGATTAGGCCCCGAGGGCCGGCGTCGTGTAGCCAGGCCCGTGAGGGCCTGGATGGCGCGGGTGGCCGCGTCAAGCCCCGTCGGGGCGGCGTCGCTCGTTGTTTGTTCCGCGCCGATCGATGTCGCCCCGACCGGGGCTTTGCGGATTCGATGCGTCGCGTTTCCAGGTGCTTGCGCACCTGGCTACACGCCGCCGCACCTACCGGTGCTGAGAGACGTGCGCTCGCCGCGCCGCGCCCGCAGCTCACGATGGCCGGGTTGTTCGGGCGCCTCGCAAGGGGCTGCAGTTGCCCCGCCCGTTCAGCGCGCGTTTGGCTCGCTCGCGCGGTTTCGGCTACACTGGATTCAGTCCGCTCGCATGAGGGCGGGCAACTGAGCTTGGCAATAGCATTCACGCTTCAGGCCCATGTGGACTTCGCGGCCAGACTACACGGCGGACGTGCGACGTCCAACCAAGTGGATGGCCATCTCGTTGCTGATGGCGGCGACGTTGACGTCAATACTCTGCCTTGCACTTGCCGTCGGCGTTGCGATCATCGGCGGCAAAGAACTGCCTGCAACGGCACTCTGGGGCTGCTTGGCAATCTTCACTTTTTTCTCACTTGCAAGCGGATGGATGTTAATCCGTCTACTGCGCAATGTCCGTGCCCGCAACGGCAGGACAACAATGCCGGAATGGTTCATCCAAGCATTCGGCGTCGTGCTACTCGCGGCGATTTGCGTAGTCGCTTTCACCGAACGACGCCCATTACTTCTTGGCGAGGCAATGGGCGTGGCAGTTGCGATGATGGGAATTCGCAGTCTGCTCCGAGCGCCGAAGAGTCAGGGGGAGTGAAAGCTGACAAGGCGCTGCAGTTGGGAATTGGCATTGCCTACTGCGTGCCGCTGATCACGCTCCGCATGGCTCGCAGGTCGGCACTTGCTCCCGCCGGCCCAGCTCGCGTTTGGAGTTTGCCCGTTGCCACTGCTAGACTGGTTCTATCCCGCTCACTTGAGGGCGGGCAACTGAGTTTGTTCGTTAGGCCCCGAGGGCCGGCGTCGTGTAGCCAGGCCCGTGAGGGCCTGGATGGCGCGGGTGGCTGCGTCAAGCCCCGTCGGGGCGGCGTCGATCGTTGTTTGTTCCGCGCCGATCGATGTCGCCCCGACCGGGGCTTTGCGGACTCGATGCGTCCTGCTTCCAGGGGCTCGCGCCCCTGGCTACAGGCCGCCGCACCTACCGGTGCTGAGAGAGTCGCTCGCAGCGCCGACTCGGCTGCGCTCGATAGCCGAGTAAGTTCCGGCCTAGCAAAGCGCGGCCGTTGGGAAGTGGCGATGTCTGCGATGCGCTGCTGATTACGTTCGCCGCCGCCCGAGTGGCTGCGCTTATTCCCGCCAGTCCAGCGCGCGTTTGGCGTTTTCCGTCCGCAGCGGTATGCTGCGTGCGCCCCGCCCGCTTGACGGCGGGCCACTGAGCTTGGCCGTTCGATAGCCGAGCATGGGTCCCACAGTCCAACAACATCAACAGCTTGGAGAAAAAGCGATGCGGATCTTGCTGCAAGTCAATATCCCCGTGGAGTCCGGGAACGCGGCTGCGAAGGCCGGAAAGCTCGGCTCGACCATCCAGTCCATTCTTGCCGACTTGAAGCCGGAGGCGGTCTATTTTTCGGACCGCGACGGGCAACGCGCGGGCTACATTTTTCTCGATTTGCAGGACGCTTCTCAGATTCCGGCGATCGCGGAGCCGTGGATGCAAGCGTTCGATGCGAGCATCGAGCTTCACCCGGTCATGATCCCGGACGACCTGGCCAAGGCGGGGAGCGCGATCGAGAAGGCGGTGAAGAAGTATGCCTGATCGCTGTGATCGACATGGAACACGGCGCCGCACCTGTCGGTGCTGAGAGAGAAGGACCAATGCCATGCTTACTGACGCGCACGCGACCGCCGATCAGACGACGGCGCTGGCGCCGCTGCTTTCGGTGAGACGCGGGGCGAAGGCGATCGAGTTTTACGTGGCCGCGTTTAGCGCCGTCGAGATGATGCGCGTCGAGGATCCGGGCGGCTCGGTCGTGGCGCGGCTGTCGATCGGCGGCGCTGAGTTTTGGCTGGCGGACGAATCGCCCGAGCATGCCAACTTTAGCCCCGAGTCGTTGGGCGGCGGCACGGTGCGGATCGTGCTGACCGTGGACGACCCCGACGCCGTGTTCGAGCGCGCCGTCGCGGCGGGCGCCACCGTCGTTTGGCCGGTGGCGGACCAACCTTACGGGTGGCGCGTGGGGCGCATTGTGGATCCTTTTGGGCACCATTGGGAAATCGGCAAGCCGTTGTGCGACGGTTCGAAGTAGTGAGTGCTCGGCGGCGGCGCTTGCCTGAAAGAGTCTCACGCAGAGGCGCAGAGGCGCAGAGGAAAAAGCGGAGCAGACGTGCTCATTCCTGAGTCTCGATTCGCATGAGGCATTCTTCAATCGGCCGCGGGTTTGACGGCGCGGCGCGTCGGGCCGCATTGGGCGTGAGCGTCGCGGCGATCGCGCTGGACTTCTGGGTGGTATGGCTGGTGTGGCGGGCCCAGTCTCCCGTGGGCGTTGAAGGCCGGTGGGCGATTGCAATCGTGGCGCTGGCGGCGCAGCTCTGGCTGGCGCGGGGCGATTTGCCGACGTTCGGGTTGGCGGCGCCGGAGGGAGGCTGGCGGCGTTGGACGCGGATCGCCGCTGGATTGGGCGTCGCGATTGCGGCGCTGCTGGCGGTGGCCGCCGCGGTGTGGAGTGCGACGGGGCGTCCGTTGCCCATGCCCAAGGTGGCGCCGCATGAGATTGCGTCGGCGTTCTTCCGCATGTGCGTGTTCGCGCCCGTGTTGGAGGAAACGCTCTACCGCGCCGTGTTGTGTTCGGGCGTGACGGCGGCGCTGGGAGCGCGGTGGGCCATCGCCGCGAGCGGCGCGGCGTTCGGGTTGTTGCACGTCGTCTACGGGAATCCCAGTCCCGAGAACCTAGTCGGCGGGTTCCTGCTGGCGTGGGCCTATCTTCGCAGCGGGTCGATCTACGTGCCGCTTGCGTTGCATGCCGGCGGGAATCTGTTCATCCTCATCGCGCAGATCGCGGCGTGGCGGTGGTTCGCGACGCCGGCCTGACTCGGCGTTGCGGGTCGCACCTCTAACAGCGGCTGGCACTCCGCCCTTCCGATCCCCAACCCCCCGGATGGCGTTTTGGCATTTTGTTTCGAGGCCGGATATACTGCCGGCGGTCACGCCACCTTCTTTTCAGCCTTCTAGGACTGAACTCGCGAGCCGCGCCATCGGGCTCGTCGCCCCCTGGGAAGGAGTCGCTCATGCGCACGACATCGTTCCTTGTGCTCTCGTTGGCCGCGCTGTTGCCTTGCCGAGCCTCTGCGGAACCGTACCGCTTCAAGAAAGTCGCCGAGTCCGGCGGCGGATTCGCGGGGTTCGACGCGGCGCCGGCGCTGAATGAATCCGGGGCGGTGGCGTTTCGGGCGCTGGAGCAGCGGCCGGGCATGGATCCGATCGCGGGGATTTATGTGGGCGCGGCCGGCGCCAATCCCAATACGCCGGGTCCGCTCACGACGATTGCGACCATTGAGACGCAGCCGTTTCCCGCCTTCCCCAATGTGCTGTTTACGAGCTTCGCGCGCCCCGACGTGAATGCGGCTGGCGCGGTCGCGTTTCGCGCGAGCTTCACAGGCGCCGGTGCGGGGATTTTCACGAGTCAAAGCGGCGTCTTGACGACCGTCGCTCAAACGGGGCAGGCGCAGTTCGTCCTCGGCTTCTTCGGCGACGTGAGCATCAACGACGCGTCGCAGGTAGCGTTTGCCGCCAACGTGCCGTTGCCGGTGGCGGGCAGCGAAGGCCTGTTTCGCCATACGCCGCTCACCGGGTTCGATACGGTGGCGACCACGGGCGTGATGTTTCAGCGTTTCGGTCTTCATCCCGCGCTCACCAACGGCGGAACCGTGGGTTTTCGCGCGACCCTGGTTCCGCAGGGGGATGCGATCTTCGGGGCGCCCGTCACGCTCGATCCGGCGATCTTTCCGGACAGCGTCTCGATGGCGCTCAGCGAGGCCGCGCTCAACGATCAGGGGCAAGCAGCGTATGTTGCTCGGGATCTGGTATTGGGGATGGCGACGCTCTACGTGGAAACGCGCGGCGTGGGACGGAAGACCGTCGCGAGTTTGCCCGACTTCCTCAGTCAGGGTGTATCGTTCAACAATCACGGCAGCGTGGCGTTTCTGACGAGCCAGGGCCTGTTCCTTGTGCATGCGGACGCCAACGGCGACTATGGACCCGTAACGAACGACAATAAGGTGATAGGCCCAGGCGATCCCCTGTTTGGCTCGACCGTGCAATCGAGCACCATGCTCTTCGACTCGAGTGCGCTGAATAACAACGGACGATTGACGTTTCGTGCGATGCTGGCGGACGGCCGACAAGTCGTCGTGTTGGCGGAGCCGGTGCCGGAGCCGTCCAGGACCGCGGCGTGGCTTGCGGCGATCGGTGCGTGGAGCGCGGTGGGACGCCGCCGGCATGGTCATAGTTCCCGCGGCCCATTTCACGGTGTCGCGTAAGTAAGATGGGTTCCGAGTGGATCACCGACGTCGTGGTGGTGCTGATCGTGGGCGCGTTGGGGTTCGCGTTGTGGCGGGCGTCGCGGCCGCGGCCGGTGTTTGTGATCCGCGTGGTCGACGGCCAGCCACAGGTTGTGGACGGCACGGTCACGCCGGCGTTTTTGCAGCGCGTGCGGGAGGTGGCCGCGGCGAATGCGATCGCTCGTGCGACGGTGAGCGGCGTCGTCCATGGGGCGTTCATCCGGCTGCAGTTCTCGGCGGAGATCAACGAGGCCGGCCGGCAGCAGTTGCGAAATTGGTGGGCGACGTTCGGCTGGGCGCCGCCGCGCACGGGGCCGACCGGTCACGTGGGGTAGGGCGTCGACGACTTTTTCTTGCAGACCTGGAACGCGGAGCCTGCGATGTTGTGATTGAAGGCTTTGGCCATTTGGCGTCGCGTCGGGTATATTGTGGGGCAGCATCCTCAAGGCGCGAGGCGTTCCATGCGTTTCGACAACAAATCATTCTTTCACGAGAAGATTGTCCTCGACGGCAACGAGTATCACGGATGTACGTTCTTGCACTGCGAGCTCATGTATTGCGGCGGCGACGGCGTGGTTCTGCACGAATGCCTGTTTAAGGAATCGAATTTTGGCTTTGGCGGACCCGCGGCCAAAACGATGAAGTTCCTCGAGGTCCTCTATCATGGTCTGGGCGAGCCAGGCGTCAGGCTTGTCGAGCAGACGTTTACGAACATCCGATTGGGGAAGATCTGCAAGGTGATTTGACGGGAATGCATCTCGACAAGTCGCCGCTGGCGCGCCGGCTCGACGCCAAGCTGGCCCGGTACATACAGTGGGAGAAGCCGCTGCGCACGTATCGCGGGCAGCACATGCGGCGGGTGAGCGGCGGCGGGCTTTCGTGGGACGAGTTCGATCGCGGCTTGCGCGCGTTGGAGGCGGCGCTGCTGGCGGAGTACGATCCGTGGGTCGACCTGGCGCCGATGTTCGAGCAGCTCTGCACGGCGTACCTCGACGGCGACGCGGCGGCGCGGGCCGCCATCCGCGAGTTTGCCGCGCATCGGCGGGCCCTCGGCGAACTTCTGTGGCGATACGCCAATCGCTTGCGCGGCGCCATCACGCAGGCTGATGACGGGCCAATGCTCACGCGGGCCCTGGCGGCGGTCTCGATCGAGAACTGCGGCGGCGACTACCGCGACACGCTGATGACGCTCGCCGATTTGTACGTCGGTGCGGAGGAGGCGGGGATCGATCCGCAGCCGTCGTTCGCGGCGGTCGCCGAGTTGTCGACGGACGAGCCCACGGCCGGCGGCTGCGAGTCGCTCGCCAGGATGCTCCGCGAATTTCACGGGTACTCGGTGCTGCGCGAGCGGCGGCAGATGGGCCAGCCGTACGGCGGGCCGGCGTGAACCCCGTGCGATGGGTCGTTGCGCAGTGCAGCGGACTCGCCCCTGCACGACTTCTGGCGTTTCGCTAGATGCCGGGTATACTTTGTCCCGGACGCCTGACGGGGGCGGGCGCGTCCACGTGCTGCGAGGCGATGATATTCATGCAAACGGTGATCGAGCACGATTCGGGGCTGGTCTTTTCTGTGAAGACGTTTCGGCCCCTGTGGATCTTTCCTTGGATCTCGTCGGTGTGGCGGCAGTTTCCGATGCGGACGTGCATTGCGACTGTGAGCTACGACAACAAGGCGGCGGCCGAGGCCGGACACAAGGATCTTGGAGCGCTGCTCAAGGCTCTCAAGGTCGGCGGCAAGATGGGCGAACCGTTTCAGGCAATCGAGACCTACGGCAAGCAGAAGACGGGCGCGGGCGTGCGATCAGCGCGCGTGTACCCCGGCCACGCCCTGGAGGGAAAGATGACGGTTAAAGTGACGCCGGAGCGAAAGGCGTAGCGCCGCCAGATGCGCCGCGACGCAAACGGTGCCATGAAATTCGACCTGTCGGACGACCAGATCCAGCAAGTTCAAGCGGAGATCTTCGCCGGTCGCAAGATCTCGGCGATCAAGTTGTGCCGCGAGTTCACCGGCCAGGGGCTGAAGGAGACGAAGGATTTCGTCGAGGCGCTGGAAACGGAACTTCGCCGCACGACGCCTAATTCATTTACGGCGCCGCCGGGCGGGCAGGGTTGCGTCGGGGCGGCCGCGGCGATCGTGATCATTGCGGGCGTCGCGCTGGCGACTTCAATTTGACGCGAGTTGAAGGTTACGGATGCTCATTGGCAAACGTGAACGCGGGGGGGGGAACGTGCAAGAAATCTTGATTGCGATCGCCGCCGGGGTTGCGCCAGTTATAGTCCTTTCGGTGGGGGCGCTTCTGACCGCCTCGGTGCGCAACGTTCTTTTTTACGTTCGCGCTGAATATGACTTCGCTGTACACGACGGACAAGGACCCACGAAGTGGGATATCCAATGGGAAGGTTATCGCTTAACGATCAAAGTTGGCGACGTGCACAACAATTACTTGGAAGCGGTCGAAGTCATTGAACAGGATAGCCCCCCCGGCAAACTCTATCCGCATCTCAAAGTGTCGGATAAGTTCGAGTCGCTGTTTGATGGATCGCTGCAATTCAAGCTCAACACGATTGTGAGGACCATTCCCACTGACGGCGAGAAAATCTATCAATTGCGATTTGTGTTGAGACGGCGACGTTGATCGCAGGCCGACATTGACCCGCCAGGCGGACGCCAACTAAGCGCCCGCCGTTTTCTCGAAGGCGCCTGCTGTGGACATATGACGGTGTCTTCGGTATCAACTTCCCGCGAACCCGAGGCCCAGAACTGGCGTCGTACAGTGCGTGGCCGATGCTGGGGCTGGGATCGTGCGTCGCGAGGAAAAACTAGGATGGCAGAAAGCGTGGTGTATGCCATTGAGCCGGGCCTGACGGCGGCGGAGTTCGTCGATGTGTTGGTTCGCTCGACGCTGGCCGAGCGGCGGCCGGTGGACGATGCGGCGACGATCGCCGGGATGCTCGCCCGCGCGGATGTGATCGTGACGGCCCGCGTTGCCGGGCTGCTGGTAGGCGTGTCGCGGGCGATCTCCGATTTTCACTACTGCACTTACCTCTCCGACCTCGCCGTCGACGCCGCGTATCAGGGTCGCGGCATCGGCCGGGCGCTCGTCGAGCGGACGCACGACGCTGCGGGACGGCGGACGACGCTGATCTTGCTGTCGGCGCCCAAGGCGCAGACGTATTACCCGCACATCGGCATGCGGCGGCACGAGTCGTGCTGGGTCGTGAATCGCACGCCGCCCGGGGCGCCTCGCGAGGACGGGAAGTGACGACGCCCCTGAATGCCAAATCGACCGTGAACGACATCCGGGCGCGGTTCGACGCCGACGTCGAGCGATTCTCGAATCTGGAAACCGGGCAGAGCGCGACGATCGATGCACCGCTGGCGATGGAGCTGATCTCGCAGGCTGCGGTGGCGGCGACGCCGCGGATCCAGCGTGTGCTCGACGTCGGTTGCGGGGCGGGGAACAACACGCTTAAGCTGCGCGAGGTGGCAGGCGTTGACTTCGACGTGGATTTGCTCGATTTGAGCGAGCCGATGCTGGCTCGGGCGCGGCAGCGCGTCGAGCAGGCCAATCGCAGTGAGGTCCGCACGCTGCACGGCGACTTTCGCGACGTGGAGCTCGCCGATGCGACCTACGATGTGGTGCTCGCCGCCGCTGTGCTCCATCATTTGCGCGACGACGACGACTGGCGGGCGGCGTTCGCCAAGATTCATCGCATCCTGGCGCCCGGCGGCGGCGTGTGGATCACCGATTTGGTGGCCCACGAGACGTCCGGCGTGCAGGCGATGATGTGGCGCCGTTACGGCGAATATCTGGCATCCTTGGGCGGCGCCGAGTACCGCGATCGCGTGTTTGCCTACGTCGACCGCGAGGACTCGCCGCGGCCGGTGACGTACCAGTTGGACCTGTTGCGGCAAGTGGGGTTCGCCCGCGTCGAGCTGTTGCACAAGAACTCGTGCTTCGCGGCGTTCGGGGCGGTGAAGTCTGGTTAGACGTGGAGAATCAAACGGCGATGGACGTGATGCACTTGACGGCGGTGGAATTGGAAGCGGGGCTCGAGGAGATTCGGCGCTCGCCGCGGGATGAGGGCACGCTGGAGATGATCGCGTTGCGCCCGGGGGTCGATGAGCGCGACGTCGTCGACGAGGGCGTGCTCGGCGTGGCGGAGGGATTGGTCGGCGATACGTGGCGGGAGCGCGGGAACGAACATACGGCCGACGGGTCCGCGGATCCGGACTGTCAGCTCACGCTCATGAACGCGCGGGCGGCGGCGCTGGTGGCGCAGACGCGGGACCGCTGGGCGCTTGCCGGGGATCAGTTGTACGTCGATTTCGATCTGAGCGAGGCCAACGTTCCGGCGGGGACGCGGTTGGCGATCGGCGCGGAGGCGGTCGTCGAGATCACGCCGCCGCCGCACACGGGGTGCAAGAAGTTCACGTCGCGGTTCGGGATTGACGCGATGAAGTTCGTGAACTCGCCGGTGGGCAAGCAGTTGCACCTCCGCGGGGTGAATGCAAACGTAGTGCGCGGCGGCGTGATCCGCGTCGGCGATGCGGTGCGGAAAATCGCGCAGTGACGACGCAACTCGGAGTGCCATGCGCACAGGACGAGGCGCAGTGCGCAGTTGCGAGTCGACGTGATGCCAGCACGCGTGTACCACAAGTCAACCTGTCCGTCGGCCCAATTCACGCTCTAATGCATGAGGCCGATCGAACGGGTGACGCGCCCCCGCGGGCGCACTTCGAATGTGGACGTGAGAGGAGGGAATGTGATGAAGCGGCGAACAACAGGTTCCTTGGCGGTCGTGGGCCTGCTGACGGCGGGAGCCGTGGCGTGGGCCCAGCTCGCCGAACAGCCGGCAAAGGACTACTACGACATCGGCGACTTCCACTACGGGGCGACGACCGACTCGGCCGAGGCCCAGTTGTGGTTCGATCGCGGGCTGGCGATGTGTTTTGGCTTTAACCACGAAGAGGCCGTGCGCTGCTTCGAGCGCGCCTTGGCGGAAGATCCTTCGCTGGCGATGGCGCTGTGGGGGATGGCGTACGCCTGGGGGCCGAACATCAACAACATGGAGATCGTATCGGACCAGATGGCCCAGGCGGCGCTGGCCGTGCGATTGGCGGAGCTACACGCGGCGGACGCGACAGATCTGGAGCGCGATTTGATCGCGGCCCTGGCGAAGCGGTACGCGGTCCCTGTGCCGGCGCTCGATGCGCGCGGGCCGCTCAACCAGGCTTACGCCGACGCGATGCGCGGGGTGTACGAAAAGCATCCGGAGAGCTCACTGGCGACGGCGCTGTTCGCCGAGGCGCTGATGAATCTGGAGCCATGGAATCACTGGACGCCGGACGGGAAACCCGGCGTGCAGACGCCGGAGTTGCTCAAGGTGCTGGAAACGGGGCTCGAGAAATGGCCCGACCATCCGATGCTGTGCCACTTGTACATTCATGCGGTCGAGGCGTCGCCGCATCCCGAGAAGGCGCTGCCGGCGGCGAATCGGCTGCGCAGCTTGATGCCGGGCGTGGGGCATCTGGTTCACATGCCGTCGCACATTGACGTGCTCGTAGGCGACTACGACGAGGTGATTGCCGCCAACCAGCGCGGCATCGCGGCGGACGAGGCGTTTTTAGCCCGCGAGGGGCCGAACAACTTCTACACGCTTTATCGCATTCACAACTATCACTTCCTGGTGTACGGCGCCATGTTCGACGGGCGGAGCGAGCTGGCGCTGAGCACGGCGCGGAAGATTCCCGCCCAAGTTCCCGAGGACATGCTGCGCCAGCAGACGGATTTCATCGACGCGTTCATCCCCACGCCGCTGCACGTGCTCGTGCGATTCGGCAAGTGGGAGGAAATCCTGGCGGAGCCGGAGCCGGCGGATTATTTGCCGGTGACGCGCTCGATCTGGCACTATGCCCGTGGCTTGGCGTTTGCGGCTACCGGTCGCGTCGCCGAGGCGGAGGCGGAGCAGACGAAGTTCGCGGAGGTCGCGGCCACGGTGCCGGAGACGAGCTTCTTGTTTCAGAATCCGTCGCGGGCGATCCTCGGCGTGGCGGAGGCGATGCTCGCCGGGGAGATCGCGTACCGGAAGGGCGAGTTCGACGCAGCGTTCGCCCACTTGCAGGAAGCCGTGCGGCGCGACGACGCCCTGCACTACGACGAGCCGTGGGGCTGGATGCAGCCGGCGCGACACGCATTGGGCGCGCTGCTGCTGGAGCAGGGCAGGGCGGCGGAGGCGGAAGCCGTGTACCGGGCCGATCTCAAGCGGCATCCGCACAACCCGTGGGCGCTGCACGGGCTGGCGGAGAGTCTCGAGAAGCAAGGGCACGCCGACGCGGCGGCGAAGTGCCGGGCCGAGTTCAAGATGGCGGCTGACACGGCGGACGTGACGATCGACCGGTCGTGCTACTGCCGGCTGGGGGAGAAGGACGACAGAGCGTCAGCGGAGTGAAAGGACGCAAAGTGGGATGCCACTGCTGGCTTGTCCAGCAGTGCGAAGCGGGTACCCGGCGCCCACTGCTGGACAAGCCAGCAGTGGCACCCGAGCGCTCAATCGATTCGCCTAACGACGGCGATCATTCCCAGTGCGGCGCTGAGCGCGAGGACGCCGCTCAGCGGCTCCGGGACAGCGCCGGCGGGGGCGGTTACGTAGCGGACGATGCCCGTGTTCTCGACCCCGTTGGCGGCGGCGTATTGGAAGACGAGGTCGCGGGAGTCAAGCGTTGTGTTGTAGCCCGCGCCAATGGCCTGAGAGGCGAACGTCGAGCTGCCCGTCAGATTGAATTCCCACAATTGCTTGGCGCCGGCGGCGACGGTCTCCCAGGACGCGCCGTCGGCGACCGACTGGCCGTATTGCTCGCCCCAAGCCGCGAGGTCGGCGGCGTCGACGGATCCGTCGCCGTCGGCGTCGCCGGCGGCGTGAGAGGCGCTCTGGCTCGCGCCGAGTCCTGTTTGCCAGGCGAGGAAGTCGGCGCCGTCGACGCGGTTGTCGCCGCTGAAGTCGGCGGTGACCTGGGGGGCGGAGCCGAGGTTCTGGGCGTCGAGGTTGCTCGCTTGCCAACCGGCGGCATCCAGCGACCCCGCATTGCTGGTGATCTCGTACCCGGCCAGGTCGGTGGCGCCGACGATCGTCATCCGGCCGGTGAGCGTGTCGACCTCGAGCACCGTGGGCGTAAAGAGGGCGACGTTGTCGATCGCCCACCACCAGTCATTCCCCGCGTTGACGAGGCCGAACTCGAGGACCAGGTTCGCGGCGCCGGCCGGGTTGTTGAGGTTGAGCGTCACGAGCTCATTGGTCGCGTCGTCTTTGAAGAACGGGCCGCCCTCGCTGGACTCCCACCGCATGAGCTGCGTGAAGGCTCCGCCGTTGTAGGAGACGCGGATCGTCGCCGTTTGGCTGTTCGTGTCGCTCGGGCCGTCGTCGCAGCACTCGGGGCGCCAGCTCGACGCGAACGACAGTTTCGCAGTGCCCACGGCGACGCCGGCCAGCGAGATCGCCGGGGTCGAAAAGTAGGCGTTGTAATAGCCGGCGAACGGCGACCCGTTGATCGGGTTCCCCTGATCGTCCCACTCGTCGGGATCGGCGACGGCAACCGTGCCTTGTCCCAATGCGAACTCGCCGCGTCCCTGACCGCCCGCGGCGTTGGCCCACCAGTCCTTGTCGGCAAAGCTCCAGCCCTCCCACTCGCGCACCCCGCGCGTGTTGTCGTTGAGGAAGGGCATTTGCGAGTCGTTGACCGTCCAACCGGCCGGCGGCGCGTCCGTCCAGGCTTGGGAGTTGGCCACGGCTTCATCCACGTTGGGGCCCAACGTGAGGCCCTCGAAATCTTCCTCAAACAAGACGGCATCGGCTTGCGCAGAGTGCGGCACTGTTGCTCCAGCCGTCGCGAGGACAGCGACGGCCAGCCAGGCGCCGCGAGGACGCCGGATCCATCGGCGACGGCGCATCGCCAAGACGATGGCGCCGCCGCTCGCGAGCAGCCATGCGGCGGGCTCCGGTACGCCGGCGACGGCTTCGAAGCTGCCGGGGCCGACGGCCGCCTCGAAATACTGGCGGAACAGCACCGCGTCGCCGAGCGTGTGCTTGCGGTCGAGGTTGAAGTCGCCGTGCAGCCATGCCGTCTCATCGTCGACGCCTGTCAACGGAAAGCTCGCTGCGGCCTTGAACGCGATCCAGTCCAGCACGCTGACGACGCGGTCGCCAGTCAAATCGCCGAGCACGGGTGGCGCCACGTCGCCGGGCCGCACGAAGCTGTCGTCGAAGTGGCGCAGCGCTTCGCCGGGCCGATTGAGGTCGATCAGGATTTCAAACGAGTTATTGTCGTCGAGCGTCTCGCGAATGACGTTCGCCGGGTCGACGATTTGCCGCAGCCAGTACCACGGTCCGACCGGCACGCCGACGAGCGAGATGCTTTGGCCCTCGGTGCCGTGGCTGTAGATGTCGCCGAAGCCGACGCTGATGTTCTGGTACAGGCCGGTGTTCGACGAGGGATAGGAAATCCGATTGGCGAACGCGGGATCGGGGATGCGGGCCGAATCGGAAATGCGGTAGCTCGTTTTCACCGTATTGGCGACGAGGTTGCCCACGGTGATCGTCCCGTCCGGCTGGATCTCCGCCGCGAGAAGCTGGAACTCCGAGAAGTTGTCGAAATGAACGTGGCCGTGCTCACTGTGGAAGTTGAGGGCGGACTCGACGAAGTAGTCGGTGAACGTGGGGCCATTGTCGACGCCGCGAAACACGCGTTGGTTGAGCGGCGTGGTGGCGCCGCCCGTGCCGGCCAGATCGGTACGGATTTGGAACAACCCGTCGCCGACGTTGGCGAACATGGTTTGCATCCGCAGATTCGTTCCTGACAGGTCCCAGTTCACGAGATACGGCGCGTCTTCGCGGACCCAGGGGATGATGTCGGGCAGGAGTTCCTGGGCGGCGGCCGGAGCCGGGGCCCACGCTCCGACGGCGGCAGTGAACAGAACGGCGATCGTGGTCCAAGCCGAACGGCGAGCCTGCAAGTGCATCACGAGGTCCTTTCGGGGAGCGACATTTCCGCGAAATCGCGGTCGAGTTGATTCGGTCTACGAAGTGCGGCCATGCGTCGACGCTTCGCGGGGCAAACGCCGACTGCCGCCGTCAGCAAGTTCGCCAGTGCGGCGGGTTCGGGGACGGTCAACGCGTGGGACAGAAAGACGCCGCTTGAGCCGTCGGCGAACACGGCGCGAAACGTAAGCTGGCCGTGGTCGTTGAGCGATCGCGGTCGGCCGTCTTCGCCGCCGCCGCCTGCGGCCATCATGAGCGCGGCGATCTCGCGCTGGTCGCCCGGCGCCACTTCGATGGACTGGCCCGTGCGAGCAATCAGCGTGAGCAACCCGTTGCGATCCTGGCCCCACATTCCCAGGCCGTCGTCGGCGATCGCGCCGTTGTCCAGTCGATAGCCGGAGGCCATGAATGCTGCTTGCCCCGCGGCGTTGACCGTGGGCTCGAGGAATGTGCCGAAGACAAACCCCGCGTCGCACCCCGGCGCCTGATCGCCCTGCCGGGCGACAAGCTCCAAGGCGCCGTCGGCGGATCGCGCACTCGACCACACGCCGAGCTCGCCCGTGTCGTCGACGCCGGGGCCGGCGATGGCGGCCAGCATGACGATGCGGCTGGCGGCGTTCATCACCGGGTTGAACACATCGACGAACTGGGCGCCGCCGTTGATGTCCGGGGCGGGGTCGCCGATGAGAACGAGCGGTTGAAGGTCGCCGCTGGCGCGGCGCAACCATAGGCCGAGGTCCGGCGCCGCTGGCGTCGTGCCGGGGACGTTGCCGTGGCCGCCGTCGCCGGTGCGGTAGAAGGCGAGAAACGCGCTGTCGCCTGCCGCGTTGATCGTCGGCGCGCTGGGAAAGCTGACGAACCGGGCGTCGGCGACGCCGACGGCCTCGTCGCCGCCGCGCACGAGCAGCCGTAGGCCAGCCGCGTGGTCGTAACGCCACAGGCCGTTGAGATTCGCGTCGTCGACGCCGACGCCGGCGATGAAGCCGCGAAAAATCGCACGCCCCGCGGAGTTGATGACCGGGTCGTCGGCGAACGGCGCCTCGAACGACTGTGGCAGAAAGTGGATGGCGGGATCGTCGCTCGCGGCATCCGCCCAAGCCGCGGCTGTCAGTCCGCCGGCGCCAGCCACCCACAACCCGCTGCCGTCGGCGGTCCCGGATTGCTCCTTGTCGCGGACGCGGGCGAAGAACGCGGCCTGGGCATCGTCGCTCACAGCGAGCGGCGTCTCGAAGTGTGTAAAACGCAAGTCCGCCGCCGTGCCGGGCGCCGCATGGCCGGCTCGGGCGACAAGCTGCAGCGCGGCGCCATCGTGCTGCCAGATACTGTCGCGATTGCCGTCGCGAACCGCTGCGCCGGCGAGAGTGGCCTTGAACGCCGCGCCGCCGCGGTCGGGGAGGACGAGGTCGGAGAAGTGTGAGAACGCGGCGCCCGTGTCCGGCGCGGCGTCGCCGCCGGCGGCGAGACGGCGCAATCCGGCAGGCGAGGTCGCCCAAACGCTTTGCCCCGTTGGACCCGCGGCGAGGAAGCCGACTTCGCCGCGGTTGTTGATCACAGGGGATTCGAGGAAGCGGTCGGCGCTCGCGTCGGTCAACACGATCGTCTGCAACGCTGGCGCCGCTGTGGCGGGGATCGCGAAGACGGCAAGCGGCGGCAGTGCGAAAAGCGCAAGTCGCAACGCGATGGGCGCAATGCGCCGCCGCCAGCCTCTTGCGATCCGTTCCGCCACAATGCGTGCCTCGCCCAATTCTTGAGCTGCTCGTCAGACGCCTTCACGGTAGCCGGGCGGCGCCGCGTTGAGAAGCTTTTGCACTGTCAAGATGCGGTGAAGATTCGGGCGATTCGCGGCGAGACGGTTGTCACGCCGACGTCTGCCGAGGCGTCCAGCCGCAAGTCGACATGCCGGACCCCTCGGCGGACCTCGGGGTGACAAGCGGGCTTCGAGGAAAGCGCTAACCCCTGGCTGGATCGCGGCTTGTCGCATCCGCTAGAGTGAAGGGGACCGGGCCCTCCCAAAGTTTGCGGCGGTGAACCATGAGCGACCAGTGGTACTTCGAGATCGGCGACGGGCAGACCTACGGACCCTACCCGTTCGATAAGCTGCAAAAGTGGGCGGCCTCGGGCAATCTCATGCCCACGCACCGCGTGCGCCGCGCGGATTCGAGCGAGTGGATCATCGCGGCCTACGTGCCGGGCCTCGAAATGACCACGGCCGCGGTCGACGCCGAACCGGAAGCAGACTCGGCCGCCGATGGTAAGTCGGTGCGCGGCATGCTGGGGCTGCGCAAGAAGAAGCCGGAGCGCGACAAGGACGAGGCGCCCAAGCCGCTCAAGAGCGAGTCGCTCGACATCGTCGGCGTGTGCGAAGAGTTCATGGAGATCGCGTTTCTGCGCGGCGCCTCGGACATTCACATCGACCCCGAGGAAAAAGTGGTCCTCGTGCAAATCCGCGTCGACGGCGAGCTGGAGACGATCCGCAAGCTGCCCAAGGATCTGCAATTGCCGGTGATGAGCCGGTTCAAGGTGTTGGCGAACATGGACATCGCCGAGAAGCGAATGCCGCAGGACGGGCGGTTTTTCATCGCCCTGGGGCCGCAGAAGCGCAAGGTGAGCTTCCGCGCCGCGTGCCTGCCCACGACGCATGGCGAGCGGATCACGCTGCGGCTGTTGGCGCTGGGGACCGAACAGCTCACGCTCAACAACCTGGGCATGTCGAAGGGCCATCTCGACGTGTTCATGAAGTATGCCTCGCAGAAGCAGGGGATGATCCTGCTGACCGGGCCCACGGGCAGCGGCAAGAGCACGACGCTCTACGCGGCGCTGCGGTTCCGGCTGGCGAACTACCCAGGGCGGATCATCACGATTGAGGACCCCGTGGAGTACGACATCGTCGGCGTGGCCCAGAGTGAAGTCGACTCGGCCGACAAGCTGCGGTTCGACACGGCGCTGCGCACCATTCTGCGCAGCGACCCCGACGTGATCATGATCGGCGAGATTCGCGACTTCGACTCGGTCGACATCGCGATCAAGGCGTCGCTGACCGGACACCTGGTGTTCAGCTCGTTGCACACCAATTCGGCGGCGGGCGTCATCACGCGGCTGATCGACATGGGCGTGCTGCCGTTTCAGGTGGCGGCGACGCTCAAGCTGTGCGTGGCCCAGCGGTTGGTGCGGCGGTTGTGTCAGCAGTGCCGGCAGCAGCGGGCGCTCACCGCGGTCGAGGCGACGGCGGTGGGGCAGCCCAAGCTCGTGGGCTCCACGGTGTATGAGCCGGGCAAATGCTCGGCGTGCAACGAGCGGGGGTTCAAGGGCCGCGTCGGCATCTTCGAGATGCTGCCGGTTGAGGAGGAAGTGGCGTCGCAGATCGTGGCAGGGTGCGACGAGACCTCGCTCCTCAAACTGATGCGCGAGCAAGGCATGCCGCGCCTTCGCGACGACGCCGTGCAAAAACTCCTCGCCGGCCAGGCGTGCTTTTCGGACATTGTAGTCGTGGCGAATTGATGTCGTCCGCGGGGCGGGTTAGCGCAGCCCGACAGTGTGGCTGTTCTCAGCCCCAACGGGGCGTGGGTCAATAGCCAGGGGCGCCAGCCCCTGGTATTGTGGCCAATCGGAACGGAAGCCCCAACGGGGCGATGGTGCGCCCGCCATCAATGTCTTCTCCGAGAGTTTGGGCCATGCCTCAGTCGTTCGCGTCGCTTCATGTCCACATTGTGTTCAGCACGAAACATCGCGAGCCGATTCTCGAACCTGACGTTCGCCCGCGCCTCCACGAGATCATCGGGGGCATTCTTCGAGATCATTCTTCCAGCTTGATCGCCGCCGGCGGCACGGACGATCACATTCACCTGCTCGTCTCGCTCGGCCGCACAATCTCCGTCGCCGATGCAGTGCGTTTCATCAAAAGCAATTCTTCAAGTTGGATCCATCGCGAGTTCGCACATCTGCGTGAGTTCCAATGGCAGGAGGGCTACGGAGCGTTTGCGGCGAGTTATTCGAACGTCGATGCCGTAAAGGCGTACATCGCGAATCAGGAGGAGCACCACCGCCGAATGTCCTACCAGGATGAGCTGCGCGAGCTGTTGACGCGGCATGAGATTGAATGGGACGAGCGCTACGTTTGGGATTGATCGCGAGGCGACGGCGCCATCGCCCCGTTGGGGCTCCCGATGCTTTGCGACGTCGTTACCAGGGGCTGGCGCCCCTGGCTATTGACCGTCGCCCCGTTGGGGCTGAAGCAAATGCAAGCAGTCGAATTGTTCGACAGCGCGTGCGCAACACGGTTGATTGCGTGAACACCGTTCGGGCCGAAGTGCTTGCAAGCGCTCGCCATGCGTGTCAAACGGGGCAATCCGTGCGCTCGGGGCAAGTGAGAGTCAGCGCCGGCGCCGGCTCGCCCGATGCCAATAACACACCCCGCCTCGCCGCTGTCCCCCAGCGGCAATGGTCTAGCTCTGGGCCACGACCGAATTGTGCGGCTACGTGCCAGGAGCTGTTTCGATGCCTCGCTTCACGCTGTTGCTTCTCGTCGGATTGATCGCCGTTCCATTCGCTGAGCTGTCGGCCCAGACGCTCCCCGACGAGCCGACGCTTCCCGAGGTGGAAGTCACGCCGCCAGAAGACGGCGAGCCCGCCGTCGACCTACCATCGGCGTTCGACGGGCCATCCCCGGGCGGTGGGTCGATCGCCGACGCGATCGACCTCTCGCAGAGCTTCCCCAGCCTCAGCGAACTGCAGTTCGGCGCCCCCGGCCCCTTCGGCGGCGCCAGCGGCATCATGCGCGGATCGAGCGCTGCCGACTCGCTGTTCAGCACGCCGCGGGCCGCGTCGATCGTCACGCCCGAGGTGCTCCGCGAGAGGCAAGCCACCGACATGTTTCAGGCGCTGCAGAACGAGGTCGGCGTGCACATGCAGCGTACAGCCGCGGGGCAGGCTTCGCCGTTCATTCGCGGGCTCACCGGCCAGCAAGTGCTGATCCTCATCGACGGCATTCGGGTCAACAACTCGATCATGCGCGCGGGCCCCAACCAGTACTTCAACACGATCGATCCCGGCATGGTCGATCACATCGAAGTGGTCCGCGGCCCGGCCTCGGTGCTGTGGGGCGGCGACGCCCTCGGCGGCGCCATCAACGTCGTGAGCCGCGGCGCCGACGTGCTCTACGGCATGAACCAAGGCAACTACGGCGGCGCCGAGTTCCACCAGTACTTCAACACGTCCGATTCGTCGCCGTACAGCCGGATGAACGTCGAGGGCTGGGTCGGCCCCGCGGGCTACTTTGGCGGCGGTAGCTACATGGACGTGCATGACTTGATGACGGGCTTCGACTTCGGTCGGCAGCCCGGCACGGCCTACGAGCAGTGGGCCGGCGACGTGAAGTTCAACTACCTGCTCAGCCAGGACTCGATGCTCACGGTCGCTCTGCAGCACTTCGAGCAGGACCACCTGCCGCGGAGCGACCGGTTCCCCGGCTTCCCCGGCGACCGCAACAACAGCAACACGCTGGCCAACGCGCTGTTCTTTGATCCCCAGCAGCGTGACCTGGGTTACGTCCGTTACCAGGCGCTCGACCCCGCCGCGTTCAGCGACGCAATTACGTTTACCGCGAGCTACAACCGCCAGCGCGAGTCGCTCCAGCGCGGCATCCCGCGAAACCGGTTCCAGGAAACCGACGTCGAGACCGCCGGCCTGCAGTTCACGTCGGTCAAGAACCTCGAAGACCTCGGCTTCTTCACGGCGGGGTGGGACTGGTACCACGACGACGTCGATTCGCCGTTCGGCGGCTCCGCGCCGGGGCCGATCATCCCCGACGACGCGTTCTACGAGCGGTTCGGCGTGTTCGGCAACTGGGAAGTCCCGCTCACCGATCGGCTGAGCGCCGTGGCCGGCGCCCGGTACGAGCTGGTCGACGCCGCGGGCTCACCCGTCGTCACGATCATGGGCACGCCGACGCCGGTGTTCATCGCCCCGCACTTTAACGACTGGGTCGCCCACGGCGGGCTGGTGTTCAAGGTGACCGACGATGTGCACCTGGTCGGCAACATCTCCGAGGGCTTCCGGGCGCCGAACCTCGACGACCTGATGGCGAACAACCCCAACGTGCTGCAGCAAGGCTCGCAGTTGCCGAGCCTCAACCTGACTCCCGAGCACGCGACGACGTACGAAGTTGGCGCCAAGACGAACGACGATGTGCTCCGCACGCAGTCGTTCGTCTATTGGACCGAGATCGACGACAACATCGTGCCGATCGTCGCCGGCGCCAATCAGTTCGCCCTCGACAACCAAGA
The DNA here is from genome assembly GCA_044867485.1 of Lacipirellulaceae bacterium. Lineage (GTDB taxonomy): Bacteria > Planctomycetota > Planctomycetia > Pirellulales > Lacipirellulaceae > Lacipirellula. Next base: position 35,956 of record JBIOVA010000021.1, read on the forward strand.
CTCACGCCTGCAGGGCGTCGAGATGGACGGCGAGTTGCTGCTCACGGATCTGTGGTCGCTCTACGGCAACTTTTGGTACACCTACGGCGAGAACCTGGTGACCGGTGCGCCGCTCAGCCGCATCCCGCCGCTGCAAGGCATTCTCGGGCTCCGTTGGCGGCAGCCGACGCTGCGGAGCTACTTCCAGGTTTACACGTGGATGGTCGACCGCCAGGATCGCCTTGACCCCGTGCGCGACGCTGCGGACGAGCGGATCCCGCTGGGCGGCACGCCGGGCTTCGCCACGCTCAACTGTCGCGCGGGCCGCAGCTTCGGCGACTTCGATCAGCACATCCTCAGCCTGAGCCTCGAGAACATCACCGACAAGGACTACCTCGTCCACGGCTCGGGCGTGTTCGGCACGGGCTTTACGGCGCGATTTGGGTACTCGTGGGATTACTGAGCGCGCCGCCATTGAGCGGCTGGGGCGAGATCTACCTTCGCCGCCAGAACAAGCCGCGGCGGTGAATGACTTTCATCTGCGCGCGTCCGGCGCCATGCTCGCGCTGCCATTTCATCGAGCCGTAGTTGACGCCGCTGATGTTGAAGCTGCGATAGGGGTTGTTCAAGCTCACTGGCCCCGCCGCGACGGGCCCCAGGTTGCAGGCGCTCGCCGCAGCCAGCACGACCATTGTCAGCAGAAGTTTGCGGACCATTCTCCGCCTCCCATAAAATCGGACTGCCGAGCAGGCTTCCCGACCAAGGGCATTCTAGGCAGTCGGCGCCGGCGGGCAAAAATGACCATGCCGGAGAAGCAGTTGCCGGCGTCCGGGGCGAAATCCCAGCCGTTACAATCGCGTGACAAACTTGATTAGGTAGGCCGAGGGCGACATACTGGGAAAATTCGCCCCGCGCCCTCTCGACGGGGCGCCGCCGCAGGGGCCGGCGGCCCTCAATCGCGACACCGCACGATTGCGAGTCATTCATGGAACAGCTCTCCTCGGAAAACGCCTTCAAGGCGGTCGAGTTCGCCGAGAACCCGGAGCCGCGCGTCCCGTGCGTGCTGATCGTCGACACGTCGACCTCGATGCAGGGTCCGCGGATCGACGAGCTCAACAAGGGGCTGCAAACCTACCGCGACGAGATCAACGGCGACGCGCTGGCCGCCAAGCGCGTCGAGGTGGCGATCGTCACGTTCGGCGGCCGGGTGACGCGGCTGGTCGAGTTCACCTCCGCCAAGGACTTCAACCCGCCCAAGCTGTCGGTCATCGGCGGCACGCCGATGGGCGAGGCGATCAGTACGGCGCTCGACATGATCGAGGAGCGCAAAAGCAGCTACCGCGAGCATGGGATCGCCTACTATCGCCCCTGGGCGTTTCTGATCACCGACGGCGAGCCCAACGACCACTGGAAACCGGTCGTCTCGCGCGTCCACACCGGCGAGCAGCAGAAGCAGTTTTGCTTCTTCGCTGTGGGGGTCGAAGGCGCCAACATGCAGATTCTCGACGAGCTGAGCGTCCGCAAGCCGTTGTGGCTGCAGGGGACGAAGTTCCGCGAGCTGTTCAGTTGGCTCTCCAACTCGCAGCAAACGGTGTCGCGCTCGTCGCCCGGCGACGAGGTGCCCTTGGAGGATCCGACCACAGGTCCGCGCGGGTGGGCGCGGATTTAGTTCGGAGTGAGTAGGTGAGTAGGTGAGTAGGTGGGGACGTGCATGTGGGTTACGAGGGCAAGTTTGGGCTCGACGAGTTTGAACTCTATCGGAGAGCTCGAGCATTTCGCGTTCAAATCTATCAGGTCATCAAGCGGTTACCCGTCGAGGAAAAGTACTGCTTGGGCTCCCAAATGAGGCGGGCAGCGCTATCGATAACCAACAACATCGCGGAAGGCCACGGGCGGTGGTACTACCAGGAGAATCTACGGTTCTGCCGAATTGCGAGGGGCTCGGTTGAAGAAGTCATTGACGACCTCAACGCGTGCCTCGACGAGAACTATGCGGATCCGGATCGAATTAACGGACTCAAAGCCGCGGCTGACGAACTAATCGCCCGCATCAACAGCTACATGGTCTACCTCCGCAAGTCGAAGCAAGGGGACGA
>JBIOVA010000022.1:0-25828 GCA_044867485.1 Lacipirellulaceae bacterium
CCCGGCTCGATGGCCGACCCGGAGGGACACAATTCCCGAATTCAGTCCCCTCCAACGTGTTTTCCCGCGGAGCGCACCACCCCACCGGGAAACAGAATTGGAACGGGCGGAATGGCGCTCCACGCCCCAAGGACCGGCCCCGTGGTCCGCGCCAGCCACAAGCCGTAAGTGCAGCCCACCGTTCGCGCCCCTTTGCAAGGCCGACGCGACGCCGCCAGAATGAACGGCCCGATAGTTTCAACCCCAAGCACGGAAAGGACTTGTCATGCAAGTCACCTCTGCAGTGAGCGTCACGTGGATTTGGCTGTTGATGATGGGCGGCGTGGGCGTCGTGCCGGGCGGGCCGCCGCTGCCGCTCGACCCCGTGTTGTCGGCCGTCGCCCCCCAGGAGTGCCTGTGGTACTCGGCGACCTCGGGCCTCGGCGCCGCTGATCCCGCGAGCACCAACCGCTCCGAACAGCTCTTTGCCGAGCCGGCGGTCGAGCGGCTCTACGCGGAGCTGGAGTCGCAAATCCTGGCCGCCGCGCGCCGCGGCGCCGGGGAAGCGCCCGACCAAAAGGTGCTCGCGGCGAAAATCCCCATCCTGCTCAAGGTGATGATGACCCGCCCGACGGCGGCGTTCATCGAGGAGGTGCAGCCCGGCCCCGACGAGACGGTGAAAATCGAGGCGGGCTTCGTGCTCAACGCCGGCGACCAGCGCACGGAACTGGAAGACGCCATCAAAAGCCTCATGACGATTGCCGCGATGAAGGGACTGGCGACGACGCCGGAGAGCGCCGGGGGCGTCGAGTGGCAGCGCGTGGCGACGCCGCCGGAGGCGCCGCCCGTGCGGTTCGGCTGGAAGGACGATTACTTCCTCATTGCGGTCGGCGAGGCGACGCCGGCGCGTGTGATCGAGCGAATGGCAGGCGCCGCGCCCGCGTGGCTCGCGGACATCCGCGCCGAACATCCGATCGAACGCGAAAAGGCGATTGGTTACCTCAATGTGGCGGGAATCCTTGAGCGCGTGAAGCCGTTGGCCATGGCGGACGACCCCAAAGCCTGGGAGGGGATCGAGAAGCTTGGGATCACGCAGATTCGCGCGGCGCACGGCGTGTCGGGATTCGACGCCGAGGGCTGCACGACGATGGCCCACATCGTCACCGCAGGCGAGCGGCCCGGGCTGCTCGGACTGCTACCCCACGAACCGCTCGCGGCGAGCGATCTGGGCGCCGTGCCTAAAGACGCGACGCTCGCTCTGGCATTCCGGCTGAATCCCCGCCACGCGCTTGAGCATTTCGTCGACTTGCGCACGCAGTTCGAACCCAACGCGCGGTCCCAGTTCGAGCAGGCCATGGCGGCCGCACAGGAACAATTGGGAATCAACTTTCGCGAAAATGTCATTGGCGCGCTGGGCGACGAGTGGGTGATTTACCTGCCCGGCGGGGACCTCATGTCGTCGTGGCTCAACGCGGGCGCCGCGGTCGGAGTGAAAGATGCCGTCAAGCTGCGGCCCGCTCTCGAAAAGCTGATCCAGATTTATCAAGGGTTGGCGGTTCAACAGGCGGGCGCTGCGATCAACAAATCGACAGTCGGCGAGCATACGATTTTCACTCTGCAAATCAACGGCGCCCCAGTGCCGGTGTCACCGTCGTTATGCCTCACCGACGAGCGGATGATCATCGGCTTATCATCGCAGGCGGTCCAAGCGGCGATCGACCGAAAGCCGGAGGACTCGCTTGCCGCGGCGGAACCCGTCGCGGCGGCGCTTTCCGGCGACGCGCCCGCTGTGCTCACGTACATCGACACGCCGCAGGTGGTCCGCTCGCTCTATCCACTGGCTCAAATGGGCCTGATGATGGCCGGCGCCGAGCTCCAGAAGCAGGGCGTGCAGATCAATCCGGCGATCATTCCGCCGATGGAAACGATCGTGAAGCATCTGCGTCCCAGCGTCGCGACGTTCGCCCACGCGAAGGACGGGTTTCACATGACCAGCCGCGGCACGTTCCCCGGCGGCGGCAACCTGGCCAGCTCGGCGCCCGTGGCGGCGGCCATGTTGCTGCCGGCGATCCAGTCCGCGCGCCAGGCGGCGCGGAACGCGCAGGAGCTCAACAGCCTGAAGCAATTGGCGCTGGCGGCGCTCAACTACGAATCTGCGATGAAAGAACTGCCGCGCGACATCTACAGCGACGACGGCAAGCCGCTGTTGAGTTGGCGCGTGCGAGTCCTGCCGTACATGGAGCAAAACGCGCTCTACCAGCAGTTCAAGCTCGACGAGCCGTGGGACAGCGCGAACAACCGCCCGCTCATGGAACAGATGCCCGAGGTGTTCAAATCGCCCTCCAGCGGCGATCTGGGAACCAAGACGCGGTTCGTGGCGCTCGCGGGTCCCGCGACGCTCTTTCCGGGGAACAACCGCGTGCGGCTACGGGACGTGCTTGACGGCACGTCGAACACGATCCTGTTCGTGCAGGCCAATCCGGAGACGGCCGTGGAGTGGACCAAGCCGGGCGACATTGAGTTTGACGCCCAGCAGCCGTTCGCCGGACTAGCGACGCCCGAGGGGCAGTTCCTGGCGGTGTTCAACGACGGCGCGGCACGGCCGTTGAGCCTCGGCATCGGCGCGGAAGTGCTCAACGCCCTGGTCACGCGCGCAGGCAAGGAAGCCATCGAACATAAAGCCACAGTTGCGCCGCCGGCGCCATGGCTCTATGACACCGACGAACCCGACGGCGTCCTCGAACCTGCGGCTGTGGCGCCGTGACTCCCTCTCCCGGTGGGAGAGGGTTCTCGATTCAGTAATCGTACCAGATGCCAAAGCCGACTTTCTCAGCGCTCTGGTTGAAGAACGAGAACTGGTCGTCCTTGCCGTTGTAATACTCGACGCCCACGCGGAAGAGTCCCGTGGCCGGGCTGCGGCGCCAGGCCCAGCCGGCCTGGGCGACGATATTGCCGCCGAAGTTGGCCTCCTCACGCAGATGACCGTTCACCGCGGCGAACGGGGCGCCGCGCCCGCCGGTGCGACCAGCAGGCGACCAGTCCACGCCGAACTGCAGCTCCCACGGATCGCACACATCGTACGCCACCGCATAGCCGATCTCGCCGTACACGCGCCAATTGTCCTGCGGGTACAGCGACTGGCCCAGCACAAGCACATCGCGGCTGTAGTTAAACCGCACGAAGCCGGGGTTGCGCTCCAGGAACTCGTCGCCGACGTGCGAGCTAAGGTGGTAGAACGCGAACTTTACCTGATGGATCGCGTCGCCCCAGGTGAGTGGGATTCCGAAGCGGTAGTCGGAGGCGTCGACGTCGCGATCCTCGTCGATGTTGAGCCGCACGAGCCCGGCGCCCTCGATGCCAACTTGGAAGCCCTCGGGCCGACCGTCGCCGCGCGTGCCGTAGCGCAGCAGGCCGACGTTGCCGCCGAGCGTGATGTCCCAAATGTTGTCGCCCGACTGATCGTGGTTCCACACGGAGCGGAATCGCGATTCCTTGGCTCCCGCCAAGTACGAGCGGTAGATCAGCCCCTGCGGCATGATCTGCCAGCCGTAGACGGGCCCGCCGCTGGCGCCTGCCGGCCCCCATCCGTTGGGTGACGCGTCGTCGTATTGCCGCGACATCGCGCCGTCGTAGAGCGACGGTTGCACAAGTGAGATCGGCGCTTCGTGAAGCGGGCCCAGCGGCGGCAACACGTCGCCGCCGCGCGGGATTTGCTCGGTCGCGCGCCCGAGCGGTGCAGCGAGAGCCAAGCTGATGAGCGCCAGAAGGCGGAGCGGGGACCGGGTATTCATCGAGCGAGGGCGGCGCGCGGAACGCACAATCGCGAGCGCGTCGCAACACGGCGGGGCGATGCGGGGCGGGTTTTTCGTCCCCCCATTTATCGGCACAACCGCGCAGACGGGGACAACCCGAGTGAGCGGGATAACGGCAAAGGTTTCACGCCGCGGCAAGATTGCGGAATTTAGGAAGACCTTGCTGGCGACAGCGTGTGTGGCCGTTGGCGACGCTTAATCCGCGGCGCCTCCATATCGCGACGTCAACTCGTGCGTGTGGGCGCGGCTTGCTGTCATGCGGCTGCAGCCCGGCGCTCGATGCAGAACAGGAGGCGTGAATCGCCGACTTGGAGGCTCCCATGACTCGATTTGGAAAAGTCGCTATGGCCGTCGTCGTCGCAGGGGCGGCGCTGGCGTGCGCCGAGCGCGTTCAGGCCCAGTCGTGGGGCTTCATGCACCTGCCGAGCACAACGCCCCAGTATCTTGGCTACGGTTACGGCGCAGGACACCATGCGCCGATTGTGAAGACGCCGGCTCAACGTCCGCCGCGGATGCAACGTTGGATGCGCGTTCCGGCATGCTACGGCTCCTTGGCCCCAGCCGCGTATGCGCCGATGGGCTGTTACGGCGGCTCCTGCGCCGGCGGCCAAGCCTATTCTTCCGACGAAGCGACGCCAATTCCGCTGCCGCCCGTCGAGGAACCTGCCGCGGCGGCCTGGCCGACCGCCGTCCAGGGGCCGCACTACGGCGGGCCCTGACGGTGAGTTAGAATGACGGCCGCGGCGCGCCGTGTGCAGATCCGCGAGAAAGGCCGCCGCGTCGTGGGGCAAGCCGGGATTGTTGCGATCGCCGTCGTTGCCGTCGCAGCGCTGTCGTACCTCGTGTTTCGCCGACGGCGAGCGATTCGTTCGCGTAAGCGACGCCTTGCGGCGATCGGCGCGTTCGACGGCCGCCGGCCCGCACTCGAAGCCGAATTCCTCGCCGCTGCGGCCGCCACCGGCAAGCCCCGCGGCCTGCGGTGGAAGGCCTGCCGCCTCGACGGGCCGCCGACGTTTGCCGCTGATCGCGTGAACGACGAGTTCTACGCGCTGATTGGCGTCACCGTCAGCTTCGAGGCGATCGAGGGCGGCGGCATGGAAGAGGTTGAAGCCGTCGGCAACTTACGGGCCGCCACGGCGGTGTTTGTGCACCGCGACGGTCGCTGGACCACCGACGGCCGAGTCGTGTTCAATCTTGACCCGACGCAGACACTCAACCACTACCGCGAGAGCCTCGCGCCCGTACACGAAGCTGCCAGATTCGTGAGTCCGATGTGACATGCGATTCGTGACGGACGAAGCTGGCAGCTTCGTGTACGAAGAGGACGAAGCTGGCAGCTTCGTTTACGTTGGAGCGGCGATCACCGGATTCCGCAGCGTGCCCAGGCCGGGGATCGTCACTTCCGCCACATCGCCGGGCTTGAGAAACACCGGCGGCTTGCGGGCCACGCCCACGCCCGGCGGCGTGCCAGTGTAAATCAGGTCGCCCGGCAGCAGCGTGCAGACGTGCGACAGGTAGCTCACCAGGTAGTCGACGCCGAAGATGAGTTGCCGTGTGTTGGAGCTTTGCATCACCGCGCCGTTGAGCCGCAGTTCGATCGGCAACTGTTCGGGATCGGCGATTTCATCGCGCGTCGCGAGCCAGGGGCCCAGCGGCGCGAAACTGTCGAAGGATTTGCCTAGCAGCCACTGCTTGCCGGGCTTGTTCTTTTGCCAATCGCGGGCTGACACATCGTGCCCGCAGCAATACCCGGCGACATACTCACGAGCCACGTCGCGAGCAACGCGCCGTGCGCGCCGGCCGATGACGACCACCAGTTCGGCCTCGTAATCAACTTCGTTCGACTCGGGCGGCAGTTCGATCGGCGCCTCGGGGCCGCGCAGGCAGGTTGGAAACTTGTTGAAGATCACGGGCTCGTCGCCCACGGCGGCGCCGGTCTCGGCAGCGTGGTCGGCGTAATTCAGCCCCACGCAAATAATTTTCTGCGGCTGGACGACGGGCGGCAGCAACGTGACGCCTGCCAGAGAAACCGCCATGCCGTGCATCGCGGCCTGCGCCGCTGCGACGAGCGCTGCGTCGCCGGCCTCCAACAGCGCCATGACCGACGACGGCAACTTGGCGTCGGCGTCGCACAGATCGATGAGTTCCAGGCTGCCCGCAGGGCCCGTTCGCACGGCGCCCGCGCGGGCCTCGCCGCCACGTTGATAAGCGACCAGTCGCATGGCGTCGGCGTGCTCCTGAAGGCATCCCTACAATCGGTTCTTGCCCGTCAAACTACCGGTCGACGTGCGGGCGAACAAGCGGCCCCGCGCCATCGGCCCCTGGGGTAGCGGTCCGGTCGATTGTGTGGGCGACGGCATGCGGGCGACAGCGGCGCCGTTTGCCGCACCCCGGCGTGTGAACTACGGTTAAACAGGCAAATTTTGCGACGCGCCTCGCGTTCGTGCGGCGAGCGTCTGTCATTGCCGCCGTACAACTTGTTGATGGCCTTGCTCCCGAACGACTCGCCATGGCAGACGCGATGAGCCCGATTGTTGATTCGGCGACAACTCCGGGCGGCGCCGTCGGCTCGCCCGGCAGCGACCGCCGTCAGGACACCGAGTCGCGCGTCGCCGAGATCAGCTCGCTGCTCGCGGCCCTCGAAGAAGCTGCCGCCGAGAGCGGCATGACGCTGCCCCCCGTGGGGCCCAGTTCGTCGCCCACGCCAGCCGCGGTGCGGGCGCCGACCGCCCCGCGTCCCAAGCCGGCTGAGGATCACGAAAACCGTCTCGTGCAAGTTCGTTTAGGACTCGCCAGCAGCCTGTTCACGGCGCTTAAGTTCAAACACGCACCAACGGCCTCGCACAGCCTGCGCGTAGCCCTGGGTTGCAGCACGTGGGCCCTTTACAAACGCTTGGACGACGAGACCCGCGACGCGGTCGAGCTCGCCGCGCTGTTGCATGACGTCGGCAAGATCGCCGTCCCCGACGCGGTGCTCGCCAAGTCAGCGCCGTTGTCCGACGAGGAGCAGCGGCAGCTTGCCGTGCACTGGGAGGCGGGCGCCGCGATCCTCGCGGGTTGTTGCAGTTCGCAGCGAGTCTTGGACGCGGTCGAATACGCCGGCGTCCGCTTCGACGGCCGTGGGGCGAGCGAGTGGCAACAATCGGGCGACCGCATTCCGCTCGAAGGGCGAATGATCGCCATCGTCGACGCGTTCGACGCGATGACCTCGGCGCCGACCGGTCAGCCAAACCGCAGTCGCGAGCAGGCGCTGGCGGACCTCTCAGCCGACGGCGGCGCGAGGTTCGACCCCGTGCTCGTGAAGCAGTTCATGGAGCTGCTGTCGCACGACCAAGAGGCGCTCACCGCCCAGGTCGCCGGTCATTGGTATAACGAGCTGGGCAAGCGGCAGAGCGAGTTACCGTGGCAGGCGCGGCCGGCCAGCGAACCGGCGCCGCTCGAGGCGCCCGCCGCGGCGGGGCCGTCACAGTTTGAGCAGCAGCTGATCGACTCGATGCACGACGGCGTGATCTTCGTCGACGCTCACGCTCAGATCTTCCTGTGGAGCAAGGGGGCCGAGCGGCTTACGGGCGTCAGCGCGGCCGCCGCGTCGGGGCGCCACTTCGTGCCGGGGTTGCTCGACATGTGCAACACGGCCGGGCGGCGCATCCGCGACGAAGCGTGTCCGGTGGCCCGGGCGCTTGACAGCGGCGCCCAACTTCGGCAACGGCTCGAAATCCTCGGTCGCCAGGGCGGGCACGTCGCCATCGACCTGCATGCGATTCCGGTGCACGACGGCGACGGCCATCTGCTGGGCGCCACCGTCGTGCTGCACGACGCCGAGCCGGAGGCCTCGCTCGAAGAGAAGTGCGAGGCCCTGCACGCCGAAGTCACCAAGGACCCGATGACCAAGGTGGCCAACCGCGCCGAGTTCGATCGCATGCAGGCGCTGTTCATCGAGGCCCACCAACAGGCCGGCCTGCCGTGCAGCCTGATCATGATCGACATCGATCACTTCAAGCACATCAACGACACGTACGGCCATCAGGCGGGCGACGAAGCGATCATCACGGTGGCCAATTTGCTCAAGGGGATGTGCCGCTCCGGCGACCTCGTGGCCCGTTACGGCGGCGAGGAATTCGCCGTGCTGTGCGCCGACTGCGGCTTGGCCGACGCGGGGGCCCGGGCCGAGCAGATACGCCGCAAGCTGTCCGAGACGCCGCACGCGTCGCTGGGCACGAAGCGCATCACGGCCAGCTTCGGCGTGGCCCAACTGCAAGCCGGCGACACGCCCGAGTTGATGCTTCGGCGGGCGGATCAAGGACTCCTCATGGCGAAGGAGCGCGGACGCAACCAGGTCGTACAAATGGGTGAACGTATGCAAGAGCCGCCCAAAAAGCGCAAGTGGTGGAGCTTCGGCAGCCTGCGGCCGCAGCCGCTCGTCGAGGCGATGCTGATTACCGACGTGCCGGTCGACATCGCCATCCAGAAGCTGCGCGGGTTCGTGACCGACCAGAAGGCGAAGATCATCTCGACGCGCGAGAACCACATCGAGATGGAACTGGCTGGCGCGAGCGTCGGCAACGCCCGCCGCCGCGAGGATCGGCCCGATCCGTTCCGCGTCGAGATCGAGTTCGGCGAGAAGCGCGTTGAGCGGACCAACAACGTGGGCCTTGCCGCCGGCCAGTACGCGCTGTCGACGGCTAAGGTGACGATTCGCCCCCGCCGGAGCCGCAATCGCCGCCAGGGCGACCAGGCCGATCGCGCGCGACTCGTGTTGCAGAGCCTGAAAGCCTATTTGATGGCCAAGGAGGTCGGCGTCGACGGCGGCGCGGCTGAATTGGTCGCGACGAGGTAAGCCAAACCATGCGAAGCGAACTGCACGAGACGGCGACTCACTTCACTGCACCAATCAGGCCGACGGTTGGCGCCGCGGAGGCGCTGCTCCCGTCGGTGGTTGATGCGGCGTTTTCCGACGAGGCGGCGCCCATTGCCACGCCGCGCGGTTCGCGTCGCGAGATTCGCGCGACGGCGGCGCCCGACGCACCGCGCATGGCGATTGACGAGCCGCACAGCGCCGCGGCTCCGCCAGCGGCCGAGGCGAGCGACGGCGCCCTGTTCCGCCAGTTGTCGCGGCAGTTGAGCCTGCTCGAAATCCAGCAGCAGCAGATACGCCGGCTGCTCCAGCAGACCGAGCGCCGCGCTGACCGCCCGACCTCGACGATGCCTTAGCGCATGTTCGCAGCCTTGGCCGGAAGGCCAACGTCGACCGCCTGCTTCCACCCTCGGCCAAGACGGTCGACGCACGCTGCCTGCGAGCAGGACAACTGTCCCGCGACGGCAAGGCGTCGTCCCCCTTCATAAGTCGCCGCGCCCGTAGGCGCCAATTGTCACCGCGGCGCCGCGCCGGTATTCTACTAGCGCACACTCGCGCCAAGCGGGAAGCTTTGGCAGAACATTTTGCGGCGCAGCGCGGCCGCAGGAACACCGCACATTTTCGTCGAGGGAGGACCATCATGCCCTACACGTTGCCTGAATTGCCGTATCCTAAGAACGCCCTCGAGCCGCACATCGACGCGCTCACGATGGAGATTCATCACGACAAGCACCACGCCGCCTACGTGACGAATCTGAACAAGGCTCTCGACGGAGCCGGCGTTCCCGAGCAGTCGATCGAGGACTTGTGCCGCAACATCTCCTCAGTGCCGGAAAAGATCCGCACGGCGGTGCGCAACAACGGCGGCGGACACGCCAACCATTCGCTGTTCTGGCTCATCATGTCGCCCACCGGCGGCGGCGAGCCGAGCGGTCCGTTGGCCGACGCCATCAAGAGCGACCTCGGCGGCTTTGCCGCATTCAAGGAGGCGTTTACCAACGCCGGCATGACGCGATTTGGCAGCGGCTGGGCGTGGCTGAGCGTCGAGAAGGGCGGCAAGCTGCTGGTGGAAAGCACCCCCAACCAGGACAACCCCTGGATGGAAAGCCGCACGCCCGTCCTCGGCATGGACGTGTGGGAGCACGCCTACTATCTCAAGTACCAAAACCGCCGCCCCGAGTACATCGAGCACTTCTGGAGCGTGGTCGACTGGAAGGCCGTCGGCGAGCGCTTCGCCAAAGCGAAGGGCTGATCTCGGATGGGCCACGAAGCCACGAAGACACAATGGTAGGAGGGCAGATTCACCACCGGGTCTCGTCCTCTCTCATTTTCTTTTTGTTGAATTGCTTCGTGTCTTTGTGCCTTGGTGGTTAATCTGCTCTTCTCTGCTTGACCTGCTAGCAAACGCGGCGCACTGGCGTTGACGCGGCTTCGCCAACTCCTATAATCCCGCCGCGCCTGTGCGTGCTGGCGCCGACTAATCGTTGCAAACGGCAAAGATTTGCTGGTCGCGCTGACCGCTCGTTGCCGAAAAGGCGAACAGGCGCTTCGGCGCCAAAACCCGCAAAGCGGCACACGGGGCGACCGAAAAATTCGCCCGCCGCACGCCGCGTCGCCATGGATGGCGCGCTGCAAGAATCGCCGACTCAAGGCATGGAAGCCATGAAGAACACAACGCTTGTCGCGGGGCTGATCGCACTCGCGAGCCTGGGCGTAGGCTGCAAGTCCACGCCGAAACTGCCGTTCTGGAAGACCGCCAAGGCCGACGAGGCGACCGCCGTCGCACACGCGCCGCCCGCGCTGCCTTCGGACGCGGCCAAGCTGGCCGCGACGACGAAGCCGGCCGCCGCTCAAACTTCCGGCGGCGAGGCGCCGTCGTTCGTTCCCGGCCCCGTGACGCAGGCGTCGAGCTCAACGACGATTCCCGCCAGTTATCCCAGCACCGATGCTCCGGCGTTTACGCCCGATGTCGCAACGCGCATCGCCAGCGCGGCGCCCGCCAGCGCATCGGCGTCGGCCGCAAGCCTCGGCAGCATTGCCGCGACTCCGTATGATCCCACGCGCCCGCCGCGTCCCTCGACGGCCTCGACGGCGAGTACAGTCACGACGACGCCTGCGACGAGCCGCTACGGCGCCGCCACCACAGCCTTGACGGGTGCAACGGCCTCAACCGCGTCCGCGGCGCCGGCTTACGGAACGCCTGCCGTGGGAGCCACGACGGCCCCCACGAGCCAAGTCGCGATTCCAGGTCTGCCATCGATTGGCGGCTTCGCGCCGCCGTCGCGATACGCCAGGGACGCGACCACGATGCCGCCTGCCGGGACGACGGCTGCGAACACTACGCCCACGTACGACGCCGGATCAGCGCTGAACGCCGCGGCGAGCCGTTATGGCGCTCCGATGGCGTCGACCGCGGAGGCCGCAGCCAACGCCGTCGCTGCTGCCGACGCTGCGATGAGCGGCGTCGCCTCGGCCACAACGACGACGACCACCGTAGCGACGACAACGCCGTATCGTCCGGGCGGCACGGGCACGTATCCTTCGGCGACTCCCACGCAGCCGCCGGTGCAAGTGGCGACCCGCCCGCAAGAGCCCGCCGTCACGACGCCGAACGCGACCGCCACGACGGTGCCGAATGTGTCTCGTCCTGGCGAAGCAACGACGCCAGGCGCCGCCGGCACAACGTCAGCCGGACGCTACTGGTAGTCGCCGCTTCAAGTTGATCGAGAAAACGAGAAGGCCACGTCAGGAGCGCTGACGTGGCCTTCGTTGTTTTCGTCGATCGCAGTCGCGTGCCGGCTACCAGCCCATGACCATGTTCGACTCGATCACCTTCTGAGCCTGCTCGAGATCAGAGCCGGTCTCGTGCATGTAGAGGCGGATCGCGTGAATTTTGTCGCCGCCGGCCTTCGACAGGCAGTCGCGGGCCGTGTTGCAGGGGTCGGCCTTGCCGGCGATGCCCAAGGCGCTCTTTGAGATCACCCACGTGTCGCGCGGCCGCTTGGTGAGCCGCAGCACCGTGTCGTGTGGGTAGGCGTTGCTGACGACCGACGACGCCTCGTCGCTGTCGGAGGCCCAGGTGATGATGATGTGGCTGTCCGTTTCAACCTCGAACAACGGCATGGCGATCTCCTTTCAATCAAACAGTCGCGACGGGAGTATTTTGGCGCGAATCGCCGCGCGGCCGCGCTCCCCACGGCGAACGTCGCACGGCCCGAGTGCACGTCCGCCTGGAACAACGATCAATCTACGACAAGCCCGGGAAGCCCGTCAATGTTCGCTGATTCCCGGCGGAGAAGTCTGTTGTCACGCCGAGAGCCTGCCCTGAGGTCCTCCGCAGGATCAGCCAAGGCGTCCGGCCGCAAGTTGACTTACCGGCCCCCTCGGCAGACCTCGGGGTGACGGCGAAGTCCCCCGCTGGCGGGGTCGATCAGAGCGTCGCCAGCTCGTGCTGCGGCTCGCCATCGAGGGTCGCCGTCTCCAGATTGACGGCGTGGCGACGGATGCCGGCGCCAGTGTGTTGGAACAACGACGCCGCCCCGGCGGCCCGTGCGCTGTACAGCGCCGAGTCGGCCCGCGAAAGCAGCTTGTCCACACTCTCGCCCGTGGACGCTTCGACGACGCCGCCCCACATGGGGCAACCCAAGTCGGCGCCCGCGCGAACCAGCAGCCGCTCGCCGAACGCCAAGGCGCCGACTAGCGTCGTCTGCGGCATCAGCACCACAAACTCGTCAAAGCTGTAGCGCGCGACGAAGTCGTCGTCGCGCAAGCAATCCTGCAACAGGCGGGCCACCTGCCGCAGTCGTTCCTCGCTGGTCTCAGGCGCCTCGGCCCCGGCGGGCGAGACGCTGAACATCGCCAGCGAGAATCGCCGTTTGCCGGCGGCGTGGATCGAGAAGAACGCCCCCAGTTGCTCCTCGAGCGACCGGCGATTGTGCAGGCCTGTCGCCGGGTCGATGCGCGAGGCCGAGAACGTGATCAGTTGCGATTGCTGTCGGCGGAGTTGTTCGCAGGCGAGCGCCAGCGTCGTCGCCAGCTTGAGCGTCGGCCCCAGCAGCCGGTCGGCCTGTTCGCGGAGCTTATGCCATTCGGCGCCGATCGCACCGCACTGCATGGCTGCAACCTGTGACTGAAACCTGGCCACTTCGCGGGCGTGAATCTTTGCTTCACGGCCGAGGTCGGCGGTGACGAGCGCCACCTGGTCAGCAATCCGCCCAGCCCGCGCCAGTTCGTCGTCAAACGGCGACTCAGGCGACGCAACCGGGCGTCGCCGCCGTCGCCCGAACAGATAGCCGATCAGCGCCACGGCCGCCAGCGCGGCCGTGTCGGTCAACAGTCCTTGATTTAAGACTCCGTCGGCGAGCATGATCGTCGTTGACACCTCCGTCACTGTGGACGGCGATCAGTATCCCGTGCGCGATCCGAAGCCGCGCATGCACATGAAGCCCACGGCGGACGTGACGCCCAACAGCAGGAACCACTCCTGGTAGTTGAGCGACGTCACCCACGCCCACGAGTCGTGGAGGCCGGTGGTAATCCAAGTGCCAAATGCATCGGCGGCGCGCATGCTCGACCCCTTGCCGTGCGCGGCTCCACGGGCCGGCGCACGATTGGCGCGGCCTGGGTGCGCCGCCGCGACGCGCACCCCAGTCAAATGTAGGTCGCGGCGGGCGAGGCTTGCGCCCTGGGAGCCATCGGGGGCGCGCCCAACCAGCGGCAGATTCGTCACAATCGGCGTGCAGCCGACTACAGATGGGCCAGCGCTTCATCGAGCGCTTGTTCCAGCGAGGCGTCGCCTGCCTCGCCTGCATCGTCGCCCGCTGGAAACTGCGGGGCATTCCCGTCGTCGTTCTCGATCATCACGACGGCCAAAGTCGCCGGGGCGCTTGCCGCGCGGAAATCCGCCAATCGAGGGACCGGTCGATGGCTGGGACGCGCCGCGCTGGTGGACGAAGCGTCGCGGAAGCGCTCGAACGGTCCGATCAACCCGGCGGCGTCGAGATCGGCAAACGCCGCCCCGAAGGCGTCGCCGGAGCTCGCCGCAGGGGTCGCGGCTAAAGCGACGCCCGCGGCCTGGGACGAGCCGAAATTGTTTCGCCATACGCCCAGGTCGCCGCCGTCGACCGAGCCATTGCCGTTGCCGTCGGCCCCGCCGCCGGCAACGACCGTCGAACCGAGCTGGCGCTGCCAGAGGAGGAAGTCGAAGCCGTCGACAACGTCATTCTGGCTGTAGTCGCCGAACAGCTTGGCGGCCCGGGCGCCGAAATTGTTGTTGGTGGACTGCTGGCCCGCCGTCAACGACATGACGTAGACGCCCGGGGGGCCGGGATAGGTGGCCGTCCAGTTCAGCGGGGCCACGTCGCGAACCGTGTACGCGCCCGGCGGCAGGTCGAAAAAGGCGAAGTTGCCATTGGCATCAGTTTCGACGCTTCGCTCGTGCGCGGTGATGGTCAGCGACCAACTCTTCAGCGCGCCGACGTCGTTGCCGGCGTCGTCGATCACCTCGAGCGTCCAGGCGCCGTTGGGATTCTCGCCCTGCAAGTCAGCCAGCCGCCCCTCGGGCTTGAAGCTGCCGGTGAACACTCCTGGCGAGACGTCGATCGAGATGAGCGCCTCGTCGTCGAGCGTCGTGTTGACGAGATTCTGCCCGCTGCCGCCGACGTCGGAGAACAGCTCGACGCGCGTGCCCGACGGGCTGACAAGCGTCACGTCTAAGTCGGCGAGGTAGGGGTGATCGATCGAGAGCGTTACGTTGACGTCTTCGATCTCCGTCAAACCGCTGACAAGGAGCGTTGAATGGAGCGCGCCCAGATCGGGGACGGCCTGGGGCAAGTTGCCGGCCGCGGCGGTTTGCGCCCCTGCATCGAGCGCACCATTGCCGTTGTGATCGAGATACACAACCCAGTCGGCCAGCCCGGATTCGTTGGGATCCTTGACGCCGTCACCGTCGCGATCGTTCCACGCCTGACCGGCAATCGTCGCGCGGCGATGGCCGAAATTGACGTCGGCGAGACTCTGCCCCGTTGTGAGCGACAGTGTCCGACTCGCCGAAGCGGCGGGCACGGTGGGGACCCACGTGGGCGGGGTGATTCGCCCCACCGCGTAGTCGCCGGCGGAGAGTTCCAGGAACTCGTAGCGGCCTCCAACGTCCGTCACGATGAACCGCTCGCTCGTCGTGATCGCTAACGACCAGCCCAGCAACATTCCCTGGTCGGCATTGCCGTCGTCGGTGATTTCAAGCGTCCACACGCCGTTGGGATTCTCGCCGTCGAGCTCCGCGAGTTGGCCCTCCGGCCGATAGCTGCCGGCGTACGGCGCGGAGCCGGCGGTGATCGCCGTTGCGGCCTCGTCGTCCAACAGGGTGTTGCTCAAGTTGTCGCCGTTGAGTCCGACGTCGGTGAACAGCTCAATCCTCGACCCGGCGGGGCTGATCAGGAACACATCCAGATCGGACACGTACGAGTGCTCGATGTTCAGCCGCACATTCAGGTCGTTGATCGACGTCAATCCGCTCACAGTCAGTTCAGCGAGAATCGTGGTAAAATCGACGATGGTCTGCGGCGCATCGGTCGAGGCGATCGTCGTCGGGCCGTTGTCGAAGGCCCCGTTGTCGTTGTCATCGAGATAGACCGTCCAGCCCTCCTGACCGAGCTCGCCGGCGTCCTGGACGCCGTCGCCGTCGCGATCGTTCCACACCAGACCGCTGATCGAGCCAACCGTGTTTCCAAAATCGATTCCGACCTCCTGTTGGGCGAGCGACAGATCGATGGAATGCGTGCCGGGCGACGCCGGATAGGTCTGCAGCCACTCGGCCCGCAGGACCTCGGCGACCGTGTAGCTCCCGGCGACGAGATCGAAAAACGCATAGTCGCCGGCGGCGTCGGTCGTCGCGGAGACCTCGCCGTCGTCGAGCGCGCCGTTGTCGTCGGCGTCCAGGTAAATCGTCCAGCCGGCCAGACCGCGCTCGTCGTCGTCCTTCACACCGTCGGCGTTGCGGTCGAACCACTTCTGGCCGCGGATCGAGCCGGCTTGGTTGCCAAAATCGAGGCCGAACGCTTGCTCTCCCATGCCAAGCGTGACGGAGTACGTCCCCGGCGCCGTGGGAAGGGTTGATTTCCATCCGGGCTTCGGGGCCTCGGCGACGACGTAAACGCCGGGGTTAAGGTTTTCGAGCGAGTAGGCCCCGTTGGCGTCGGTGATCGTCGATTGTTCCTCGGCGTCGAGCTGGCCGTTGGAGTTCGCGTCGATGAACATGATCCACCCCTCGAGGCCCGGTTCGTCGGTGCTGCGGATTCCGTCGCCGTTGCGGTCACTCCACGTCACGCCATGAACGCCGGCCAGGTCGGGATCGACCCGGGCGCCGGTGATGCTGAAGTAGCCCAGGCTGCCGTAGTCGGAATAGCCGGCGTCCGATCCATTGGCGGCCCTTCCCGTCCCATCGACCGCGAGATAGTAAGTGCCCCGCGCGAGGGTCAAGTTCAGCGTGGCGTTGAGGTCGTTGGCCGGGTTGCTGGCGGCGACGACGCTCCCCTCGGCGTCGTACAGCGTGATCAGAATGTCCAGATTGGGACTGCGGTAAAAGGGCGCGACGTTGATGGTGACCGAACCGGCGCCAGTCGTGAACGCGAAGTAGTCGAAGTCCGAGTTGCGCTCGATGACGCCCTCGCCGCTCAGCGCGGTTCCCGAATTGGCCAGCGACGTCGCGCCGGCCGACGTATTGCTATGATCGTCTGGACGATAGTCGAAGCCGTTTTGTGTGGTGATGATGGCAAGATCGTCTTCGAAGTTGTTGGCCCTGGGGTATTGTCCCCGAGTCCATTGGACGAGTTGTCGATCGTACCCCACGCCCATGATGGGCGCCCAACCGGTGGCGCCGTTGCCGTGACCCACGTAGTATTCCACGCCGCCGGTCTGGCCGTCGTGGCGCAACCCCAGCGTGTGACCGACTTCGTGCGAGGCGGCCTCGGCAATTCCCACCAACGACTCGTTGAAGACGAACGTCGGCGTATCGGTGTTCCAGATGAAGGAACCGATGAACGCGATGCCGCCGGCGCCCGTGTTGGCCTGGTCCTCGCCAATCACCACGCGGATGCCCCATTGCTGATCGCCGGCGCCAAAGCGGCGCAGCGCCTCGACGCCCGGGTCCTCCGTGGTCACGTCGACGTCGAACGGAAGAAAGTCCTCCACGACGCGTTCCCAGATGATCTGGATGCGCTCCAGCTCGTTGTTCGAAAACGACCTGTCGCCTTCAGTGCTATAGGCCGGCGTGTCGATCGTCGGCAGGTTCCAGAGCTGATTCCAGAACGTGCCCGTCGTGACGTGGCCGTCGAAGTCGAGGTACACGACCTTCGTGGCGCCGGGACGGCTATGGAGCTTGAACGTATCGCCCAGCGGAAACGGCGGTACAGCCTCGGGCTGTCCTGCTTCGGCCAGCGCGGGGGCGGCGATCCAGTCGCGCTCATGCAGCGACGAACGAACGACGAGATCATCGAGTGCCGTGGGTGACGACGGGAACCCGTCACTCTGAGCCGTCAGCGGGCGGCGCTCCTCCAACAGCTCCAGCGCCAACAGTCGCGCCGCGAGCGATCTCCGTCCTGGCCGCGGCGCCGCGAATCGCAAACGCCCGCGCCGCTCCGTCTGCCTTGCGGGCAATGCTTGACGAGTCATGAAACCACTTCCCTGGATAAACGTCGAGCTGTGATCGGTCGCGCCGCCATCGGCCCGCACGGCTGCGTCGAGCCGGCGCACGCCTTCGGCGATCATGGCCTGCACCGAGTGCGCAAAGGATGACGCCGCAGACGTCCCCAACGAGCTAGTTCCGGCTGTTCCGGCTGGTCCGCGCCTACAGACTGTATTAAATTCCCGCGGCGAGAAAGGCAAGAAACTGACGGGAAAAATGCGCTTCGGGGAGCACGGCTCGGTCAGAGCAGCCGCCTGCCGTCGACGGCCTTTCGCGTGGCTTTTCATTCGAAATCACCGGTTTTTCAAGAGTGTGCGCGGGTCGCCCCGCGATCCGTCCATCCGGCGCCGCGGGTTGAACGCCGGATTTCGTTTCTCCGGGGCCCATGCGAGCCAGCGACGCCGCGGCGCAGGCGCGATGCCCCGTTGCTACTCCCCCGCGGCGTTGCGCCGGGCCAGCGCTTCGCCGGCAAGGCGCGCCAGGTCGTCGGCCGGCTTTGCCGCAGCGAGTTTTTCGAGCAATGCCGCCGCGGCCGGCTCCTCGAACTGGCCCAACAGGGCGATGGCCCGCCGGGCGGCCGTTTGGCTCTCGACGCTGGGGTCCCGCTCGACCAAAAGCCGCTTGAGTCGGTGCACGCGCGAGGCTTCTTCGGGCGTCACCTCGTCATTGGCGGCTTCGAGGTCGACCAGCGCGTCGACGCCCGCGAGCTTCCCGTTGATCAGCTCGATCGTTTGATCTGGCGTCGCGGCCAGCGCCCACATAGCGCGGTACGCATCGGGTCCCTCGGACGACGCCATCTCGCGCCACAGCGTTTCAACGTCGGCCGACGGATGCGGCGCCGGCGGCGCCAGCGACCACAAATAACACGCGCCGTCTTGGCCGCCGCTCAGCAGCGTGCGGCTGTCGCGGCCGAAACTTGTCACGTACACGGTGTCCTGGTGTTTGCCCGCGTTCCACACCGCCTTGCCGCTGCGGGCGTCCCACAGCGACAGCTCGCCGCTCGACTTGCCGCTGGCGATCCACAGGCCGTCGGGCGAAAAGCTGAGCGAGCCGAAGTGGAACGAGCCGCCGACCGGCAGCTTCGTGCGGTGCTTCATCGTGGCGGCGTCCCACACCCAGATTTCGCCGTTCATGTGCTGGGTGGCTATCAGGCCTCCTTGCGGCGCGTACGCCACGGCGTACATCCGCAAGTCCTCGTCGCGAAACACGCCGCCGCCCGCGTCCTGCTCGTCGGGGACGAGATTGATCTCGCTGCTGAGCTCGCCCGTGCTCGCGTTCCACAGACGGATCGTTGAATCCCAACCCACGGTGGTCAGCGTTTGTCCGTCGGGGCTGAATGCCAGGCCATAAATCTCCTGGTGGTCGTGTTGGGCGACCTGTTGACCGGAGTCGAGATTCCACCACCGCACCGCGTCTTGGCGAAACATGGCCGCGGCCAGTTGGCGGCCGTCGGGGCCGAACGCGATCGCTTCGACGCGCGAATGGGGATCGCGCCCTTGGGGCCAATCCCAACGATGTAGAACCTCGCCGGTCGCAAGGTCCCACACGGCGACGTGCACGTCGTCGCCGCTCGTGCCGCCGCCGGCCAGGCGTTGGCTGTCGCGCGAGAACGCCACCTGCGAATACTGCGTGCCAGGGAGTTGGAGCGTCCGCAGCTCCTGGCCGTCAGCCGCGTCGACCAGGTGAATCGCGCCGCCGTCGTCTTCATAGGCAATCCGGCGGCCGTTGGGCGAAATCGCCGTCACGCCCGTGGCGCGAATCTCGCCGGGCAGCGGGATCTTCTCCCGTTTCGCCACATCCCAGCGGTAAACATTCCCGTCCCATCCCGACGAGTACAGCATGGCGCCGTCGCGCGTGAACGCGACCGCCCACGGGTTCCAGGAATGACTCTCGAGCACGCCTGTCTGGTCGCCCGTCGCGGCGTTGAGCAGGTAAATGCGCTCGTCGGTGGCGCACACGGCGATCGCGCCGCCATCGGGAGCGTAGGCCAACGCCGACGTGTAATTCTCGAACGGATCGGTCAGCTTCACGGTGTGCGACCACAATCGCTCGCCCGTCTCGACGGCATAACAGCGGACGCTGCTGTCGCGCTCCGTGACGGCCATCTGGCGGCCGTCGGGCGAGAATGCCAGTCGGACCACGCGCGCCTGCGCCGCGATGCGGCGCAGCTCCGCGCCGCTGATCGCGTCGTGCAAGCGAATCTCGTTCGGGGCGTCGCTCGCCACAACGGCGAGCAGTTTTCCAGCGGGGGAAAACTGTCCACTGGCCGCGTGGCCGCCGAACGTGAGCCGGTCGCGGTTTGCCTCGTCGAAGTCCACGGCCTTCGCGGGTGCATTCTCGACGACGAACAACTTCCGCCCGTTGAAGTCGCCGACGAACACGCCGTCAGCGCCGCCCACGGCCAGCTTGCGGCCGTCTTGGGACACGTCGACGGCCCGCGGCCCGCCGCGACCCCAATTGAAAACGGCGCCGCGCTGTAGGGGCGCTTTGCCGAGCGAGATGGCCGTTCGTTCGCCGGTCATCACGTCCCACGCGAAGACCGTGTCCGGCGGGCCCGGCGTGATCACGCGCCGCCCGTCCGGCTCGAACGCCAACAGCCGCATGCCGTACGAAACGCCGTTGAACATGACGTCGTGTGCGTCCATGTCGGCGCGCCACCGCTGCTTGCCCGTGGCGGCGTCCCACGCGATGAGCTTGTCGCCCATCGTCACGACCGTCTTTTCATCCGGCGAAAGCGCCAACTGATAGACCGTGCCCGGGTGGCGAAACCGCACCGAGCCCAGCCCCAGGATCGCGGCCTCGGGTAGGGCGTTGCCTGATGCATCGGTCGCGATCGGCGTTGGCGTCTGGTCCACGTCGAGCGGGCTCTCCACCGCGGCCGTCGATCCAGCGAGGCACGCCATCCCCGCGATCATCGCCAGCAAGACAAGGCGTATTGTGGGCGTCGTCCGCCTGTCCGCCCCTCCGCTGCATGCCGTGGATCGCGATTGGGCGCCACGAAGAAAAAACACGTTTCGTGGGACAAGAGTCGGCGATTGTGTTGCGGCGGGTCGGACGCCGAGCCGGGAATTGCCGCGTTCCGTTAACGTCGCCGGGGACAGAAGTCGGGTAAGTTTTGTCCGCATTCGCCGCGCTCGCCGCGGACATTCAGGCGCCCTGGGCGCAGCGTGAGCCCGGCAGCGAGCGGGGGCGACGGGTTCAGGAAAACGGACGGCGGTCATTGGGGTGCTCACGACGGCTACGATCGGCCGGGCAAGGCGCACGCCTGGCCTCGTCAGCGTTCGACCCTAGCACAGGTCGTGGCCCAATTTCTACGGGAAAATTGAAAAACTCCGCGAGGGCACTTGGGGGCCCGCCCAAGGATGGATACGCCGCGCTGTCCGACGTTGAACTCTCGGATACACTACGGACATGGCACGCCGAATTCGATTCAACGTGCGCGGGGCGCTGCTGGCGACGACTTGGATCGCGGCCGGCGTCGCCATCTTGACGACCCGGGGTCTCAGTCCGCCGAATGGGCAGACGCTGGGGGCGCTGCGCGAGGTCATCCTGTGGTTCGTGTTGATCTGCGCCCCGTTTGCCGCCGTTGGTTCCCTGTTTGGTCGTAGCGTCCCCGGAATCTTGCTGGGAACGCTGGTCGTGTTCCTGGCTTGGTAGGAAGGTCCGCGCGACAGTCGCGGCCGGCGCGGCGCCGCCAAGTCGGACCTTCCCGGTTCTTTTCGCGAGCGATTCTTGCGCGCCGACGTTCGCCGGGTTTCCATCGTCAAGCCTGGTGGCTGCGAAGGCGGCGTCGACGCCTGTCAGGAACGGTCGACCGCGGGCGCCGAAGCGCCGCACGATTGATCTAAGGGCAGGCGACCTGATTCTCTGCGAGGGCTGCTGGCAGACGATCAAAAGCGTCGCCGCTTACCGGTCCCATTGGTTGACCGAGATCCAGACGGCGGCGAGGGGAGATGACGAAGGGTCTGTGTCTCGAGCAAGCTAAAAAGACCAGCCCACGTCAACGCCGTACCCCGTGAATCCGAACTTGTGGAACACCAGGGTGTTTGAGCTGGATGACCCCTGCCAATCCTGCATTTCCACGGTGAGGCGGGTGAAGGCTCTGCCATAACGGATTTCGACGCCCGTAAACGCTTCCGGCACGATGAATCGCTCGTTCTGAACGTTGAGCTCGAAGTCCGAAAGCGTGCTGCTATCGTCGCCTTCCCAGTCGCCTTGCAGGAGGGACAGCCGGCCGCCGTAAACGAACGCCGTTCCCCACTGTTCGTCGCCCACGATGTTGGTGCGACCTTCGCCAGCCAGCGTAACGCCGCCCATCGTGGACTTCTCAAATCGAGTCGTAGGAGTGATGCTTGTGTCGAAGTAATTATTCACGTCGATGTGCGCGATCCTGGCGCCGCCTGAGAACACGAAGTCCGATCCGCCATGGCGAAGATGAGTCGTCGCCTCAAGATCGATCACGTCCAAGTCGAGCCGTTGACTGATACTGCCGACCAGCGGTATGGTTTCCAACGTTCCGTGGTCGTAGGACCAGTAGCGCACGCGCGCGCCGACGGCGTCGTCGTAGCCGAAGACGTAGCGCGGCGCCAACTCGAAGTCGTCGTTGATCCGCGAATCGAACCACAGCACCTGCGAGTCGACGTAGAACCCGGGCTGCGGCGGGTTTTGAGCCCAAGCCGTCGACGCCGAAAGCGCGATCACCGTGAACACGAAGATCCTCATCATATTGTCCGAATCGTCGTCCGCTTCACTGAACTTTGCCAGCAGCGCCGCGACCCGCGCATCTTAACAGCGGTGCTAGCATGCGCCGGTGCGGCGCTGGAGCGATTCGCGAGTTGAAGCGATCCGCCGCCGGACAGGGCAGAGCGATGAGAGATCGTCAGGCCGCGTTCGCGTCTTGACGCGATGCGTCGCACTGTGGGCAAACCCCGTCTTGACCGACGCAGACCGCCGCATCCCGAACGCCGGCAGCAACAGAATCGACTGCTCGGCTTAGACTTCCTAACCAGCGACGCCGACGGGGCTCGAACCCGCAACCACCGGATCGACAGTCCGGTACTCTAACCAATTGAGCTACGGCGCCTCACGAGCTGGCGGGACCTAAGTCCCTTGCCAGGAGGGCGTTCGGACGCGCGGGGTTCACCACGAACAGGGAAACGCCGCGGGGCCGGGCCGCCGCCTCGGGAAGCCCAAAATATAGCTTTGCGGGCAGAGGCCGGCAAGCGTGGGTCGCCGCCGGCGGTGAGACCACTGGCCATGTCACCCCGAGGTCGGCCGAGGGGTCCGGCTAGATTCCTCGGAGGACCTCGGAATGACAGGAGAGGCCTCGCGCAAGCGGCTCACGGCTTAGCGGCCGCCCACTCGTAATATCGCTACTTCCCCGGCAACTGCCAGACGCTCGTGTCGCCGGGGGCCACATTGTGTTGGGCGTCGACGGCGCGGCGGGCCAGCGCTTGGGCGGCGTTATCCTCCGGGAAATCCGCGGCGAGCTGCTGGGCCAGCGCGATCGCCGCCGTCGCCTCGTCGCGCTCCAGCGCCGTGAGCGCTTCGCCATAGCGCCGGCAGCGCTCTTCCCAATCGGCCGGCGGCGCGGCGACGATTTGATAGAGATCGATCGCCTGCTCGATGTTGACCGCCCGCACGCGGGCCAACCGCCGCACCGCGACGCCGGCCGGCAACTCCTTCAAGGTCGAGCCCGTGATGATGCAGTCGGCGCCAAGATACTTCGTCGCGCCTTGCACGCGGCTGGCCACGTTGACTGTATCGCCCAGCGGGCCGTACTTGAACTTTTGCAGCGAACCGGTGTTGCCCACGCGGGCGACGCCGGAGTTGAGCCCGATGCCCAGCCGCACCGCGCTGCCGAGCTCGGCCTGCCAGCGGGCGTTGATCCCCGCGAGCGACTCCATCATCTGCCGGGCGGCGTAACAGGCAAGCTCCGCGTGATCGGCCTGCGGCGCCGGGGCGCCCCACATGGCCATCAACTCGTCGCCGATGTAGTCGACCAGCACGCCGTCGTGGTCGAGCACGCATTCCGAGAGCACGCCCATCGTGTCCTGAATCCACGCCATCGTCCGCGCGGGGCCGAGCCGCTCGCTGATGCGGCTGAAGCCGCGAATGTCGGCGAACAATAGCGTCACGTCGGCGTCGCGGCCCTCCAGCAGTTGCGGATCGCGTTCGAGCTGCGCGGCCAACTGCGGCGTGAAGAACTGCTCGAACTGCACGCGGGCCTCGAGCGCGGCCTGTTCTTCCTTCACGCGCGCCAGACCGGCCGCGATGCCGCTGGCCAGCAACTCGACGAGCTTGGCCTCGAACGCGGTAATGTCCGGGGCGCCGCCGCTCTGCCCGCCGCTGCGTCGATCGCCGTAGAGCGCGCCGATCACCGTACCTTGGCCGTCGAGAATCGGCGCGGCCACCAGCGCCGACACGTCTTGCAGACTGCGCGGCGTATCGACGCCGATCGCCGGCACGTGCCGAAACGTGCGCCGCTCGCGCCGCACGCGGCCTAGCAGCGTTTGGCTTGGCGCCCACGCTTGCTCATTGGTGCGCTCGTCGGCGCTCATCGCATGCACCGCCTCGACGCGCCACCGGCCGTCGTCGCTGCAGCGGAGCATCGCCGCGGCGTCGAGCCCGACGATTTTCACCGCCGCGCGGGCCGCCAGCTCGGGGAAATCATGCGAGTTGGCCGCGCTTTGAAACACGCCCAGCACCGTCTCGAGCCACTGGATGAGCGAGTCCTCTTCAAACTCGCCGCGGATGCGCGCGAGCGTCGCGGGCGGGGCCGGTCGCCCCGGCGGAATTGTCCGCTCGGGCAGGCCTTCCAGCACCAGCTCCTCTTCGTCCGGCGGGTCGATGCGGAGGGCGTAGCTATCGTGCGTCCCGAACTTGACCAACACCGGCGGCGTGGCCACGAGCGACGCGCCCGCCGCCAGCGGTTGATTCGGGTCGACCGTCACCAACTGCGTGCGGCTGACGTTCGTGATGCGGACCTGGCCGCCTTCCACCGCCGCCAACTCGACGTGCGAGCGAGAAACGCCGACGTCGTCGATCGGCGCCACGATCACGCGAGACGATCGGGCCCGGTCGAGCCGCACGGGCGGCGTCGGCTCGCCCTCGCGCTGCCGGCCCACGTCGAGCGTGGTGTCCAGCGCCGCGGTCAGCACCCGTTGGCGTTGCCGGTAGAAGAAGACCGGAAACGTCGGCGGGGCGTCGGGCGCCGGGGTGCGGGGCGGCGGTGCGACGGGTTCGGCCATGACGTCGGCGGTCCTCAGCAGCAGAAGGCGAAGCGGCGCTCCGCGCCATCCTAACCCGGCGTGGGACTTCGGCAAAGCTGCCGATCGCTCACGAAAGGTGAGCTGGAAAGCGACGACGGAACCACCAACGAATCGCGACGACCGCACTGGCCACCGCGCCGAACGCGCACGCGCTGGCCTCGGGGATCGCAGCCGTCACGCGAAACGCCAGATCGGCCCCCGGATTAACGACGCCGCCGGAGTCCACGAAAACGCCGTCCGAGTAAACGTCCGTCGGCGCGGCCCGGTAGCCGCCGGACACCAGGGCGCCGCTCTCCTTCGTGAACTGCAGCGAGTACTGCTCCCCCGGCATGAGCGGCGCGGGCGACGCGAAGAAAAAGTCAATCCAAGCCCCGGACGGCGTGCTTTGCGGGATCGAGCTGACTGTGTCCATCGCCAACACGGGACCGCCGAAGCCAACGCCCGATCGCAGACGTACGGTGATTGTCGGATCAATCAACCCCAGATTGACGCTGCTCCACGCGAAGCTGACCGACGCCACGTGCGTTTCGCTCGCCGTGGCGGTGAATGACTGACCAAAGTGGCTCACGACGACCAGCGACGTCGATGTGCTGGACGCGGCCTGCACGATGTCGGCCGTCGCGCGAGGGGGCGCAAGCGACGCGATCACTGCAGCCGTGCAAAGTGCGAAGAGAAGAGGGCGCATGGTCCGTGCCAAACGGCAAGCAACGTCGAACGGCTGGGCGCGATGGTCGAAGCCGCCGACGTGCAAAGCGCATATTAACCATGCGAGTGGCGGAAGAGTAGAGATCGGCGCCTGACGAGGCGCGGGGGCCGGCTGTCGGGGAGCCGAGTCGCGCTGTCACGAATCGACGCAACTGGTTACGATGGAAGGACAAAGCGCCCGTAGCTCAGCCGGATAGAGCAGCGGATTTCTAATCCGCCGGTCGCAGGTTCGAGTCCTGCCGGGCGTAGTGGTGGGCAACGGAGCCTTTGTTGCCCGTCGCAATGCACGGTGTTGGAGCCGGTCTTTGGCCAAGGAGCGACTGGATGGACAACTCGTCACCGCACGGCGAGAGGCTACTGCACTCGATTACTGTTCGCAATCTTCTCTCGTTTGGACCCGCCTCCCCGCCATTGCCGTTAGAAAGGCTGAACGTCCTTATCGGGCCCAATGGCTCAGGAAAGTCCAATCTTCTTGAGGCGATTGCCCTCATGCGCAGTTCGCCGATTGATCTACCTTCAGCCATCT
>JBIOVA010000023.1:0-48495 GCA_044867485.1 Lacipirellulaceae bacterium
AAACTGGCCGTGCGCGCTCCCAACACGAATGCCTTCGTCGAGCGCTTCATCCAGGCCATCCAGGTCGAGTGTCTCGATCACTTCTTCCTGTTTGGCGAGAAGGAGTAGACCATCTTGGTCCGCTCGCCGTTCCACTCGGGGTGCTTGTCACGGTCGAGGATGTTGTCCGCCATATCGTCGGGGCGGATTACCGTGCAGGGCATGATCCCGGAAATCTTCTGCCCCGGACCGGCCAGGCCCAGGATGGCGCCGGCCAGGATCGCCTCGCGCGTTGCGCACTGCGCCAGGGAGCGGGCCGATTCGTCGGTCTGCGGATCGTCGAGGACGACCAGCGACGGCCGGACCGTCTGGCCGTCGGCCCGCTTGGCCTTCATGCCGCGGATCCGGCCGGTGATCCCGGCGACCTTGATGAGCGCGCCGCTGGCGACGCTGTCCGGCATCGTCGGCAGCACGATGTCGCGGGCCGTCCAGCCAATATGGGTCCGGCGGCCCTGGTAAAGCTGGCCGTTGCACCGGTTGGCGATGCCGTCGAGGCGCTGGATCGGGTAGACGACCTCGGGGAAGTCCGCCAGCAGGAGGTCGTTCCCTTCGAGCTCGGTCTTAATTGACTCGAGCATGTCCATGGCGTGGCCTTCGTCGCTGCCGATCAGGCAGACGAAGTCCCGGTGGCCGTAGAGCGCGGCCCAGATGCAGGCGCATTCGCAAATCGTCGTCTTGCCGCTGCCGCGGGGCATGGCCATCGCAAAGAGGCCGCCGCGGAGGACGGCGTCTTCGATGCGCCCGATGACCTTGAGGTGGTCGGCCGCCCAGGGCAGGTGGAACGTGAGGGGGAAGTAGGATTCGCAGAAGTAGCAGAATTCCCGCGCCGCGCGGGCCTTGCGCTCGGGGTCGACCACGGCGGGCAGCGCGCCGATGTCGCGGCCGGCCAGCGCCAAGGCCATGTTGCGAGCTCGTGCGCGGTCTTTGAGTCGCTCGTAGGGATCGCCGGCGGGCTGCCGCTGCGGGGCGTGCCGCGTCTGGACCAGCCAGCCGACGTAGCGGACCAGGTCGACGCGCTTGCCGTCGCCGATGCGCCAGCCGGCCCGGCTGCGGTGGCGATGGAGCTGCCGCTCGCTGATCACCTCTCCCAGCGGCGTCGAGTTGAGCAGGCGGCAGACGTCGCTGGGCCGCAGGCTCCGCGGGTCAGTCGCCACGCCCCATCTCCTTCACCAACCACGCAGCGTAAAGGACGAGGTTGAGCGTCCCGTCGGCGTTGGTCGGGGCGCCGGCGGCGACGTCGTCGCCGAGCATCGCCTCGGTGATCGCGCACCCGGCGGTGCGCGACAGGACCTGGGCGGCCGCCGGCAGGGACAGCGCCGCAGGGTTGAGCGGCGGCGGGTCGCCGGAGTCGCTCAGGCGGCCTCCTCGGCGGTCACCCGCTCGGGCTGCTTGCCGGTGAACTGCTCGAACCGCTGGACGATCACGTCGCAGTACAAGGGGTCAAGCTCCATGAGGTACGACTTACGGCCGGTCTGCTCAGCGGCGATCAGCGTCGAGCCGCTGCCGCCGAAAAGGTCGAGGACGCGTTCGCCGGCGCGGGAGGAGTACTGGATTGCGCGAACGGCCAGCTCGACGGGTTTTTCGGTCAGATGAACCATCGACCGGGGGCTGACCTTCTTGACGTGCCACAAGTCTGTGGCATTGTTGGGGCCGAAGTAGCGGTGCGCGGCGCCCAGCTTCCAGCCGTAGAAGCAGATCTCGAAGGCCCCCATGAAGTCTTTGCGGGTCAGCACGGGGTGCTGTTTGTCCCAAACAATGCCCTGGGAGAAGTAGAGGCCGGCCGCCTTCAACGGCGCGGGGTAGTTGCCGAGGTTGGCGTAGCCTGCCCAGATGTAGAACGCACCGCCGGGAACCAGGGCGCGGCTGGCGTTTGCGAACCAGGCCAGCAGCAATTGGTCAAAGTCCGCGTCCGTGAGATAATCGTTGGCCAACGGCCGGTCCTTCGCGCGGAGCTTCTGCTGCGACGGCTTGGCTTTCTCGGGGTGGCGCGCGACGTCGAGCTTCTGGTGGTGCGTCGTCCCTTGAAACGACGAGAGCCCCGCGGCAATGGCGTTGTTGCTCCGCGGCTCGACTTTCACGTTGTACGGCGGATCGGTGTTCACCAGGTGGATGGCCGCGCCGTCGAGCAGCCGATCCACGTCGGCGGCTTTCGAGGAGTCGCCGCAGAGCAGGCGGTGATTCCCCAGGATCCACAGTTCGCCCGGGCGCGTCGTGGCCTCGTCCGGCGGCGCGGGCACGTCGTCCGGGTCGCACAACCCGGCGGCGGCGCCCGGATGAAGCAGCTCGGCCAGGTCGTCGGGCGTGAACCCCAGCACTCCCAGGTCAAACTCCATGCCCTGCAGGTCGGCCAATTCCAGCGGCAGCAGCTCGTAGTTCCAGTCCGCCAGCTCCGACGACTTGTTGTCAGCAATCCGGTACGCCTTCACCTGCGCCGGCGACAGGTCCGTGGCCACATGGACGGGGACTTGCGAGAGGCCCAGGTGCTGCGCCGCCTTCCACCGCGTGTGGCCGCAGATGATCACGCCCGACTCGTCGACGACGATCGGCTGCCGGAAGCCGAACTCGCGAATTGACGCCGCGACGGCCGCCACGGCGCCATCGTTGTTGCGCGGGTTTGGCTCGTAGGGCCGAATTTCGGACATCGGGACGAGGTCGATCTTCATGACGGGCGTCCTGGCGAGCCGGCGACGGGCCGCCGCTGGAGCGAACGCGCCGAGTCGGGCGGCGCGAATCCGGACGGCGAAAACAAACTCTGGTTACTTCCGCGGCCTTTCCCGCGGGCCGCAGCTTGCCTATCTCCGCGGGAAGGACCCGGGCGAAAATCGGGCGGGCAGGTGGTGTTTGCAGGGTCGACCACGCTTAACCACTCTTCGCTGGCACCCCATGCCGACTGGCTTAATGCCCACGGGCGCGGGTCGTTATCGCCAATGGTCCGGTGCTGGGGGGCGGCGGCGGATGATGGCGAGCCTCGTGCAGCTCAAGTTCACGGATCGCTGTTCTCGCGGGTTGTGCTGTCGGACATGCGGCCATACCACCGCGGCCAACCGAGGAAACGATGGCAGAACGCACAGTCCCGACGCATCGACTGCCCGCCATGAATCGGAATGTCGTCGTGCGCGGTCGCGCCGCACCGATCGCACACGTCGAGCAGCCGAGGGTTGGCCGACGGGTTGCGATAGAGAATGCCTTCGGCGCGGAGCAGCGCCAGCAGGGGCGCCTTGTGGCGACGGATGTTTTCCACGTCGTCGGGCGTAAGCGGGCGCGTCGAGCGGAAGCGGAGCTTGTCGTCACGGGCCTCGAACTCAACCCCACGGACGACGAGGTCGGAAAGCAGTTCGGCGGTGGTCATGCTTCGGCCCACTCCGGTTCGAGAGAATAGGAAGGGATTTCTGCGTCATTTGCGTCACGAGCGTCACCCGAGGTTTCTACTTCGGAGTTCATGCGGGGCAGCGCGGTGACGATGGACGGGTCGCCTGCGTCAAGGTGGCTTCGCTGCGTCACCTTTTCGTCACCAGCGGACGCCGGAATCACCGCGTCGGTGACGCAGATGACGCTTGTGACGCTGGAATCCCGGTCTGTTCTCGCCAGGGTGATCAGCCGGCTGCGGCCGCTGCGGGTGAACTCGACGTCGATGCCCGCTTCGCGGAGGTTGGGCGCCAGGCGTTTGACGATGCCGCTGAGCGTGCGGGGCGTGCCTGGCCAGGACTTGAGCTTTGAAGACGCCTGCTCGTTGCGCGAGTCGAGCTCCGCCAACAGCGTGGTGGACGTCCCTGACCACCGGCACGCCTCGTTGACGAATTCGACGAGCGCCTTGCCGACCGGCGACGCCTCGATGGCCGTGTCATTGCCGGCGGCCCGGTTGGCGTTGTAGGCCCTCAAGAACTGGCCCGGCGCGAGGTCCAGGCCCCGCTCCGCCGCCGTGACCCAAATCGCAAAATCCGCCATCCTTGGCAGCTGCGGGAGATGCACGTGTTTCTCGTTCTGCAGCGCCGCCACGACCGCGTTGAGCAACCCTCCCAGAATTCGTGGCCGGGCCGCTTCGAACTCATGGTGGAGCTGTTTTTCAGAAAGACGACGATGCTGTTCGATCCGGGGGAGATTCAACAGGACGCAGCGGTCCAGCAGATCGGACCGAGTGACGACCTCTTCGATGCAGTTCAGCGCAACCGGCCGCTGGGCGTCAAAAATTGTTTCTTCGTCGTCCTGGTAAAGGGTCCTCGTTGAGAACCCGCCGCCCGTCGACAATCGGCAAAGGCAATCCGACAGCCACGGCGTGAGGAGCGACAGATTGTCGAGCGCCACGACCCACCCGCTGGTGGCGCAGATCATCAAGTCCCGAGGCTCGCGATAATCGGCTCGCAACGGAGCCGAGTTCGGATCCACCAGCGATCTCAGCCGCCGACAGAGCCCGCTCTTGCCCGATCCGTGCTCTCCATAGACCGCCAGTACGGGGTAGGGACCGGCCGCCCGCAGCGCCGCCACGAGCCAGCCCAGGACCAACGGCCAGTCGTCGTCCGTGACATTGGCAAACCGCCGCAGCTCGTCGACGCGGCTTTCCTGAGCGGGCGTCGGCAGCCCCAGCATCGCTTTGGACCTCCTGAACATGACGGGCGACTGGTCAATGATCCGCCACCCGGCGGCGTCGATCTCAATCGCCTGCCACAAATCGTTCGCGAGGTCGACGTAGATGCGACTGCCCTGTTCGGCGACGCGGATCCCAACGCGGCGCGTCTCACCGTCGAAGATGGCCTTGGCCTCGACGACGCCGAGCGCGTCCTGCTGGGCCTGCGCCGACGGCACCTTGCCGTGGCTGCGGTAGAATCGCTGCGCCAGCCACCGTCGGAAGGATTTGGAGCGGACGCGACTGACCTCCCAGTGGAAATGCTCCTCCGATCCAACGGGAAACCTCGCATACGCCTCGCCGTCGGGATCGTGAAACAAATCCGCGTCGTCGGCCAATTCCACCAGCGACGTGGCCTGCGTCTTGGCGAGTTTGCTGGCGGCGGGCGCCAGGGCTCGCTCATCGCCCGTTGGCTTCACGACCTTGGCCGACCGAGGCGTGCCGTTTGTCAGGGCGCTGGCGAGGCATTTTTTGAGCTCGTCGACCGCCAGCGGCGGGTCGCAGCGCTGATTCCACGATTCCAGCACATTGAGGGTGTCCGTCTCGGACAGGCGAGTTCCTGCATCGGTGGCGAACGAGGCGATGTGGCCCGCGAGTTTGAAGGCGGCGTCGTTGCGGCCGCCCTCCAGGGCGGCGGGAATCCTAGCGGCATACTGCTGCGCTCGCTGCAGGAGCTGTGAGTGATCACCGCTAACCGACGGCTCCGTCGCGGTCGCCTGGGGCGCTGCCTCGGTGAGAGCGACAAGCCATTGGGCTGGCAAGGGCGGGGGCGCATCCCCCATTCGCGAGCGCCAGGCGTAGGCGGCGCCGCTGACGTGCGTCGACGGCGGCCCGACGACGTAACCGCCCGCCGCCTTGACGTCGACGCCCGGCCGCCAGCCATTACGGCTCTTGATCTCGCCGCCTTGGGGATAGGCCAGGTAGACATGCAACCCGCCTCCGCCCGTGGCCACTGACCAGTCCTTGGAGAGCGGACCAAACAAAGCTTCCAGCTCGGCCAGCGTTTCGTGCCCGCCGTGGCGCGGGTCGACGTCGATCGCCAAAACGCCGCTCGCTCGTCCCATCGCGACGCCAATGTTCGACGGACGCGTCGCCCGCGGCGGCCACCATTGATTGATTTGGCGGATGTCGCACGTGGCGTCCTTCACCCCGTTGGCGGTGCGCGGGTGTTTTCCGGCGCTGTCGCAGTCGGACTTGCCGCAGCTGCACTGGCCGTTGAACGCCGCATGGCAGGGAAACACGCGCCAGCCCCACCGCCGGTAGAAGGCGAGGTTCTCCTCCCAAGGCGAACGAGTGAATGACTCCGCGGGCATCGTCGATCTCACGCGGCGGAGGGCGTTTGGTCCACGCGGCGCACGCGAACGTCCTCAGCGCTAAACTCGCGCCGCAAGAGGCCGTGGAGCAGACGATTGAAGTCGCCGCCGACTGGCGTCGACGCGTCCACGACGCAAGCTCGCCGTTCGAGATCGAGGAGATAAGGCGCCGCCAGTTCCACGGCGCTCTCGCCATGGAGCGCCTCGGTCGCCACGACGGCCAGCAAGACGGACGCCTCAAGGTCCTCAACTTCGCCTTGGAACTCGTACCGGTAGATGCCTGAGTGCATAGCGTCACCCTGGGGAATGGCGTGTGTTTCCTATCCGTTCACTACACGGCCAGCGGGCAAGCTGTCGGAGTTATTCGAAGTATTTGCCGAGGCCGGCGTCCTCAGCGGCGCGTTTTAGTCGGGCGACTCGTTCGTAGATCGTGCCGCGCGGCACGCCGGTATGACGCGAGAGTTCGCTGACGGATTTGCGTTCCAAGGCTCGGGCCAGTTCGCGAAGCTCGTGGGGCAGCTTGGCCACGAACTCGTCAACATCGATGGCTCGCTCCCCGGCCAGCTGATCGTCCGCCGTGCGCGTGCCGAGACGTCGCTCCGCGTCTTGCCGGGTGATCAGCTGGGAAAGTTCGGCGACGCCTTCGTCGTCGCCGAGTTTGACAGTTATTTGCAGCGAGACGACCCCGTGAGGCTTTCGCTTTTGGGCGAACCAGTCGCGGAGCAGGTTCTTGCTGCAACTTTGAACCGTCATGCGGGCCAACGCCTCCCAGGAGCCCCGGCCTGGGTCGAAGATCCGGCGGGCGCTCAGGACGGCCATGGTCAGCGATTGCTCGACGTCGGGCTTGTCGCTGGGCGACATGCCGCCGCGGGCGGCGATGCGCCCGGCGACGGCGGCGATCGTTGATCGAAGTTTGTCACTGAGGGGATCGCAGGCGTCGTCGCCGGTGGGCGGCGACCCTTCCACGGGGCTGCGGGCCATGCTTCCAGCTCCGGAAAGCAGGTCCGCCCGGCTGGGGCGCCTTGGCGCCTGGAACTAGCGGGCGTTGATATCAGGCATTCGCCCGACTTTGCCGCCAACAGGTTTTCGCCAGCCGCGTGAACGACTCGCGTAAACCTTTATGAGGCGAGCGTTTGTGCGACGGACTTTAGGCGTGGAATCTACGAGGCTGAAACTTCGCTGGAATTCGCTGGCGAAGTTCGCCGAACGCTCGCCCCTATGATCTGGGGGGACCGAAGAGAAGCGCACCATGCTCGCCGGAGACGAGGTAGGCGACTACGAATACGGAGTCGACGTGGTCGCCTTCGACGCGTAGGAAGTTCTGGTGTCGGTCCTTGGGACCGTCCACTAGGCGACGCAGCTTGTAGCGAAGATTGCCGAGCGCTGGATGAAGACGCTCAAGTGCGTTGTGTGCCGCAGCGTGCACTTCAGCCGTGATCTCAGCCTCGATGGCGCCCGGTCGCGTGCGTCCGTCATTCTGCACTTGGCCAGGCGGCGAAAGCAGGTCTAGGGCGCGAATCACTTCAAATCGCGTGGTCGTTCGCCCGTCTTGCGAATCCGCTAGCAACGTAAGAATCTTTCGCCACTGTTTCCCCGGCAGGCGCAAGGTGCGTGCGTTGCTGTGTCCGAACCGTTCACCGATCGCTGGCGCCGGCGTCAAGGCGACGTATTGCCAGTCCTTGGTGATTCCAATGGCCAGGTCGGACCAGCGCTCGACCTTGAGCAGCGTGGCGGCCTCGGCTGCCTCCGGGACCGACTGCTCCGTCATTGCGTCCGCCTTCACCGCGTTTACGGTTCCGCGAAGGACGACGAGCGGAGTCGTGATTTCCACGGACGATGCGGCCGTCGACCGCCGCTCCCGCAGCACGACGTGTGCCAGCGCCATTTCGTCCTCCAATGCGAGCATGAGATCTCGCGGCATGGGAAGCATTGGCTGATAGAGTTCGTGAAAAATCGCAATTGGACTTACGGGGGCGTGCGGGCGACTCCCGCTGATGCGTTTAGAGTCGCGCCGGCAATTTGCCCAGCCGTCTCTCAGCAGTCGACGAAACTGCTCGAACATGGCTAATGCGCACGCATGGCGACTTTCGCATAGTTCGATATTGCCGGCGTTCTTTTCCCTGCGCACTTGGATTAGGAAGCGCGTCAAATGAATCCACTCTTCGGCGTAGTAACCCGGCGCCTTCCAAAGCTTGGCGTAGAGCAGATCGAGCTCGTCTTCAATGGTTGGGTTCGAATCGACGATGCCTTTGACCGACGGCGAGTTAAGACGCACCAGCAGCGCAACATACGCCTCGCACTGGCGGTCGATTTCTTGCTGATATTCCGTCAATCGGCATGAATCGAGTTGGTCGACGTGTCCGCGCACGTGGGCGTCTAGCTCGCGTTGCGATTTTCGTTGAGCGTGCGTCTCCAGCTCGAGAACCTCGCAGCATGTTTCGGGCGGCCGCAGGCCGTACCAGAGCAGGAAGCGAGACGGCCCTAACCTCCAGTGCGACTGGGCGAAGTGAAGTCGCGCGGCCGTCGGATCTCGCGCCGTCATCCCGATCTTTTCCATGACCGCGTCGGCGGCGGCAAAGTCCGGCGGTGAGAGAACGCGGAGAAGGATCTCTTCTTCCAGGTCGTCCACGGCGAGCTCCGTGTCCGTTGTTACGGCAATGTCTCCGACAGTTTAGTGACTGACTGGTTAGTTAACAGACAAGGACCTCCCCATCTCGACGTTCCTGCGACAAACCACATGGCCGTGGCAGACTTGGTAAGACTTGACGCGCCTGGGCAGCGAGTCATCGTTGTCGCCCGCCTGCTGGCCACTGGCATGATGCGACGCGCCCAACGGGGATTTTCCGAAGAGGAACTACCGAAAACTGCTCCCAATCTGCCACCCATCCCCTTGAAACAACTGCGAAAACATCGCTCCCTGTCCACGGTGGTTAACGCCCCCGAGACACCCGCGACAAGGAGAGACAGATGACACTAGACGTCGACAAAGAAGTCGCCGCCATGCAGCGGATGACCGTCAACCAGCTGCGGGACAAATACGCCGAAGTGTGCGGCGAGCCGACCAACGCCCGGCACATGCAGTATCTGATCAAGCGAATCGCCTGGCGGCTGCAGGCAAATCTCTACGGCGGTCTCAGTGAGCGCGCTCTGCAGCGCGCCCGGGAAATCGCCAACCTCGCGGATCTGCGGCTCACCGCGCCGCGCGCCGGCACGAGCACGGCGAACGCCGTCGCGGCGGCGCCCGCGAGGCGCCGGTCGGACCGACGCCTGCCGAAGCCAGGCACGGTCATCACCCGCAAGTACAAGGGACAGACGTTCGAGGTTCAGGTTCTCGACGGCGGCTTTGAGTACGACGGCAAGCGCTACAGGTCGCTGACAGCCGTGGCACACGCAGTGACGGGGGCTCATTGGAATGGGTTCCTATTCTTCGGCCTGACCGCGGAGCCCAAGTCATGAAGCGTCACGCCGCCAAACCTCAACCGTTGGTCGTCCGCGCCGCGGTCTACACTCGCAAGAGCACCGAAGCCGGGCTTGATCAGGCATTCAGTTCCCTGGACGCACAGCGGGAGTCCGGCGAGGCCTACATCGCCTCCATGGCTTGCGCCGGCTGGGTTCTGCTGCCCGATCGTTACGACGACGGCGGCTTCTCGGGCGGCAACGTCGACCGGCCCGCGCTGCGTCGCCTCATGGCCAACATCGAAGCCGGAAAGATCGATTGCGTCGTGACCTACAAGGTGGATCGCCTGAGTCGTTCGATGCCCGACTTCATTGGTATGCTGCAATTCTTCGAGCAGCACAACGTGGCCTTCGTCTCGGTGACCCAGAGTTTCGACACGTCCAACTCGATGGGTCGTTTGACGCTCAATCTGCTGATGTCGTTCTCGCAATTCGAGAGGGAGATGGTCAGCGAAAGAACCAGGGACAAGATCGCCGCGACGCGCCGCAAGGGAAAATGGACCGGCGGGATGCCGCTGTTAGGCTACACCGTCGTCGACACGAAGCTGGTCGTCGACGAGGCGGAGGCCGAGCAGGTGCGGCAGATCTTTCAGCTCTACCTGGACCGGGGTTCGCTTCTGGCGACGGTCGAGGAGCTCAACCGGCGCGGCTGGACAACTAAGGTCTGGACGACGAAGAAGGGCATTCGGCGGGGTGGCGACCCATTCCAAAAGAACCGCCTCCACCACCTGCTGACCAACGTCACCTACCTGGGCAAACTTCGGTACAAGGACGAAGTCCACGAGGGCGAGCACGAGGCGATCGTCGACGCCGAAACGTTCCAACGCGTCCAGGAAATGCTCCAGGGCAACGACCTCGGGGGCTCGTCCCGCGCCCGCAACAAGCACGGGGCCTTGCTTCGCGGCATTCTCCGTTGCGCCGCCTGCGACTGCGGGATGACGCATACTTACACCGCCAAGGGGAACCGGCGTTATCGGTACTACGTCTGCATCAAGGCCCAACAGTGCGGGTGGAAGCAGTGCCCCTCGCCCTCCGTCTCGGCCCCCGAGATCGAACGGTTCGTCGTTGACCAGATCCGGTGCATTGGCCGGGATCCGGCGCTCGTCGCCGCCACGGTGGCCGAGACGCGCCGCCAGACGGACGAGGCGATCCAGCGCCTCAAGCGAGAACGGGCGGCGTTAGAACGCCAACGTCGCGACGACGCGGCGGAAGTTGGCCGTTTGGCGGGTCAGGGGGGCGACTCGGGGCGCTTCGGCGAGCTGGAGGCGAGGATGGCGGCGGCCCAAGGGCGGCTGGCGGAAATCCCTGAGGAACTGGCGCGGCTGACCGCGGCGGCGCCGGCTGAGGCGGAGGTCGCCGCTGCGCTGGCGCAGTTTGACGCAGCCTGGGACGCACTCACGCCGGTTGAACAGTCGAAGGTAATTAGCCAGCTGGTCGAGCAAGTGGATCTCAACGGGGCGACCAACCAGCTTGCGATCACATTCCACTCAACGGGCATTGAGGCTCTGGAAACGACGGGCGCCCAACTTGAGGAGACGGCGGCATGAGCAAGGTGACACTCACGCGGCGGTTTTGGGCCGGTAAGCGCCCACGGGCACGCGGAGGAGCAGAGCCCGCGTCGCCAGCCGAGCGCGTGCCTCGCGTGGCCAAGCTGGTGGCGCTAGCGATCCGGTTCAACGAGCTGATCCGGGACGGCGTCGTGGCCGATCAGGCTGAGCTGGCGCGGTTAGGTCGGGTCACGCGGGCGCGGCTGACGCAGATCATGAATCTGCTAAACTTGGCTCCCGACATTCAAGAGCAGGTCCTTCATCTTTCGCGGTCTGCACCGGAACTGGCTTGCTTGACCGAAAGGGATCTGCGACCCATCGCAGCGACGCCGGATTGGCGGACGCAACTGCATGATTGGCGCGAGCTAGAGCAGGGATGCGCATGCTCAGCACATCATCATCCCGACGCTTGATGGTATGATGACTGCGGTCGGACGGAGCGCCGTCTAACACCAATGGGTATGTTGACTCGCAACTACTCTCCGCTCGTATTAGACGTCTTGCCCCTCACGGTGATCGTGATTTGGGCGGCATCAACGGCCGGCTGCACAAGCGATGGAGATCGCGCGCCGCCAGTCGCAACGGACGCCAACGATGTTTCGGTTCCCCGGGATGCCGCCGATTCATCGTCGCGCGAGGCCGTCCAGAACTATGATCAGCGGAGAGCCCAGATGATTAGCGAACAGCTAGTCGCGCGAGACATCGTCGATCGCCGCGTCCTCGATGCAATGCGTCGAGTTCCGCGACACGAATTCGTGCCGGCGCGACGACGCAATTTGGCGTACATCGATGGGCCGCAGCCCATTGGCTACGGCCAGACGATATCCCAGCCCTACATCGTGGCTCTCATGACCCAGTTGGCCGAACCCAAGCCGGAAGCCAAGGCGCTCGACATCGGCACTGGCTCAGGATATCAGGCAGCGGTGTTGGCCGAACTGGTGAAACAGGTCAACAGCATCGAGATCGTCGAGCCCCTCGCGATAGAGGCCCGCGGCCGACTCCGCTCTCTGGGTTACGAGAACATTAGGGTTCGACACGGCGACGGCTTTCGCGGTTGGCCGGAGGAAGCTCCGTTTGACGTCATCATCGTGGCAGCGGCGCCGGATCGCGTTCCGCCAGCCCTCGTCGAGCAGCTGTCCCGCGGCGGCAAGATGGTCATCCCCATCGGGCGCCATTCGCAGGACTTGCTGGTGGTGGAGAAGGCTGAGGATGGCGCCGTCAGTCAACGAACTGTAGCCTCGGTGGCTTTCGTTCCGATGACCGGAGAGGCGCAGGATTAGCGATCGAGTCAAGCGCCGCCCAGTTCATCCGACGCCAATTCGAGTGCAGCTGACGCAGATCATGAACTTGTTGAATCTTGCCCCGGAGATGCAAGGGCAGCTGCTCGTCCTGCGCCTGTTCAGCCAAGGCGGCGATGCCCTTTCCGAAAGGCAACTGCATTCGATTGCCGCCACATCGAGTTGGCGGAAGCAGCGGCGAGCAAGGGGCGCAAGAAAAACCGCGCGGCGACTGTCAGGTCGCCGGGCGGGCGTCAGTGACTCGGCTAAGGTCGCGCGGCTACGACGTGACCTGGACGTTTTCGGCCCGCGGACCCTTGGGACCTTTGCCTTCGTTGTAAGAAACCGTCTGCCCCTCGCTGAGGGCCTCGTAGGAGGTCCCCTCGACGGCGGAGGAATGGAAGAAGATGTCTCCCCCCTGATTGGCCTCGATGAATCCAAATCCCTTGTCGGTCAACTTCTTGATCGTACCGTTCGACACGTCACATATCTCCTTGCACGCAGAAATCCTTCAGCACGCGGCCCGCGCGCCGTGCAAAGCGCAGGGGCCAAGCTACAGAGGCCCTCGCAAGGGCAACTACAGTCAGGAGCAAACTGATCCAAACGTGGATCAACTACCGGTGGGCGGGTGGTCTGAGACACGTCGCCCGTCGAAGGGCCGAGTTAAGAAGAGCGCCGGCGGCTGCGGGCGATCCACGTCTTTCGACAGAGAACCCGAGCCATCGGCGAAGCGTCTCGCGTCGCCTTCGCGTCCTTGATGCAGGTTGCATCCTAGGGCGACGCCGGCCTGAGGTCAATTCGTTCGGCGCTTGGTTCCGTCCGAGAAGTGCGGCCAGGCTCGCCTAACAGGACGCTGCCACAGCTGCTCAAGGTCCCCGAAGGACCACACCCACCGACGCCCAGAAGCTCCGCATTCGACGTTTGTTGGCACTTTGATTTCTGACATCAGTTTAGAAGCGCGGACGCCCGGAGATTTCCGCCTCAAGAGATCTTCGGTAACGAATGCCTTCAAACGAACCTATTATGGAAACTACGCGGCGGCAAGCGACGCCGGTCCGCGAGCTGGGCTTTCGGCCGACCAAGCCGGAAAGGCGGATGGCCCTCTGATTTGTTAGAATATGCGGCGTGCCTGTGCACGTTGGGGCGCCGCCATGACCGACGTCACGCAAATCCTATCTCAAATCGAGTCGGGCGACCCCAGTGCCGCGGACCAGCTCCTGCCGCTGGTGTACGAAGAGCTGCGCCGCCTCGCAGCCTCCAAACTCGCAAACGAAAAGCCCGGGCAAACGCTGCAGGCAACGGCATTAGTGCACGAAGCCTATCTGCGGCTGCTGGGCCCGGGGGGAGCCGACAAGCCGTGGAATTCTCGCGGCCACTTCTTCGCCGCGGCGGCGGAAGCCATGCGGCGAATTCTTGTCGACCAAGCTCGACACAAGCGTAGCCAACGCCGCGGGGGAGATCATCAACGCATCGAGTTGGCAATGGTCGAACCGGCGTCGCCGGTGAACCAGCTGGACTTGCTTGCTTTGGACGACGCCCTTCGCCAGCTCGCGGCAATAGACCCGCGTGCTGCCGAAGTGGTCAAGCTACGCTTCTTTGCCGGGCTCACAGTGCCCGACGCTGCCACAGCCTTATCCATTTCGGTTGCAACGGCGGAGAATGATTGGGCTTACGCGAAGTCCTGGCTGAGAATTCAGCTTTCCGCCGGCGATGGCGAATCGGCCTGATCGCAACCGCAAAAAAATCTCTGCATATTGTTAGGGGTTGTGCGTCCAGTTTCCGCACTGGATATAGCCGGCCACGAACATGGCCAGGGAAGAAACAGCATGGTCACCCGCCAAATCGACGAGAAAGCCGTCTTCAATAGTGCTCGCCGCATCGCCGATGCCGCGGCCCGCGAAAACTTCCTCACCGAGGCCTGCGG
Organism: Lacipirellulaceae bacterium; assembly: GCA_044867485.1. Taxonomy (GTDB): domain Bacteria; phylum Planctomycetota; class Planctomycetia; order Pirellulales; family Lacipirellulaceae; genus Lacipirellula. The sequence goes on from JBIOVA010000023.1 coordinate 14,178, forward strand.
CGACGACAAATCGGCGATTCAGCGAATCCGAGAGCTGTTGCGAATCCACGAGCACGAACAGAGCTTTCTCGAATCGCCGGCGGTCGACTTGACGCCGAACGCCGATCGACCGTCAATCGCCGAGCAGCCCGGTACGCTCATCGGCCCTTACAAGCTCCTGGAGCAGATTGGCGAGGGGGGCTTCGGCGTGGTGTTCCTGGCCGAGCAGGAGCGGCCGATCCGCCGCCGAGTGGCGCTGAAGGTCATCAAGCCCGGCATGGACACCCGCGCTGTTGTCACCCGCTTTGAGGGGGAACGTCAGGCCCTGGCACTGATGGACCACCCGAACATCGCCAAAGTGCACGACGCGGGGGCAACGGAGAACGGTCGGCCCTACTTTGTGATGGAGCTGGTGCAGGGCGTCCCCATCACCGAGTACTGCGACCAGTGCCAGCTTTCCACGCGCGAGCGGCTGGAGCTGTTTGTCACGGTCTGCCAGGCCGTCCAGCACGCCCACCTAAAAGGCATCATCCACCGCGACCTCAAGCCCACCAACGTCCTCGTCGCCATGCAGGACGGCAAGCCCGCGCCCAAGATCATCGACTTCGGCGTGGCCAAGGCCATCGGCGAGCAGTCGCTCACCGAGCGGACGCTCACCACCGCCTTCGCCCAGATGATCGGCACCCCCATGTACATGAGCCCCGAGCAAGCCGAGCTCAGCCCCCTGGGCGTCGACACCCGCAGCGACATCTATTCGCTGGGCGTGCTGCTCTACGAACTGCTCACCGGCGAAACTCCCTTTGACAGAGACCGCCTGCACGAGGCCTCGTACGACGAGCTGCGGCGCATCATCCGCGAAGAAGAACCGCCCCGCCCCAGCGCCCGCCTCAGCACACTCAAGGCCGACCTGGCCACGACCGTCGCCGGGCGCCGCCGCACCGACGCCCGGCGGTTACAGCAGTCAGTCCGCGGCGAGCTCGACTGGATCGTGATGAAGTGCCTCGAAAAGGATCGCAATCGCAGGTATGAAACTGCCAGCGGACTGGCCTTGGATATCCAGCGCTACTTGGATGACGAGCCCGTCCAGGCATGCCCGCCCTCGTCGCTGTACCAGCTGCGGAAGTTCACCCGGCGGCATAAGGCGAAGCTAGCCACAGCGTCGGTCGTTTCCGTGGCGCTGTTATTTGCCGTGGGGAGCCTTGGCTGGGCGATGCGCGACCGCACAGTTCGGCATGCGAAGGTCGCCGGGCAGGTCGAGTTGATCTTGAGCGAGATTGACCAGTTGCAGCGTGAGCAGAAGTGGGCGGAGGCGCTTCTTGCAGCGCGGCGGGCCGACGCCGTCGTGATTGGCGGCGAGGCCGACGCCGCGACCGTCCGGCGGGTCCGCGAGAGCCTCAAGGACCTCGAGTTCCTCGACAGGCTGGAGCAGATCCGTATGCAGCGGGCGACGTCGATTGACGGCAGCAAGTTCAATGACGCCGGGTCGGACCGGAATTATGCCCGGGCGTTTCGCGACTACGGAGTGGACGTGGACGCATTGCCCGTCGAGATGTCGATTGACCGCCTCAAAGCTCGCCCGGCGCTCGTGATCCCCCTGGCTGCAGCACTGGACGACTGGGTTTTCGTCCGACGCAACGTTTCAGAAAGTGATGCCGCCCGCTGGAAGCGCCTAGTGGCCGTCGCACGCGGCATCGATGCGGAGCCGCTGCGGGACCGGCTGCGGTCCACCTGGGGGCAGTCGGGCTCCGAGACGGAGGATGAGCTGCGCCGACTGGCCGAGTCGATCGACGTCCGGGCGCAACACCCGACGACGCTTCTCAGTCTGGCCCGAACTTTTCGGAGAGGTGAGCACTCGGACTCCGGCCTCCGGCTTTTGCGGGACGCCCAATACGTCTACCCGGGAGATTTCTGGCTCAATTTCGAGTTGGGCAGTGCACTGTCCCAGCAAAACGACCACGAAGGTGCGGTTCGGTTCTACACCGCGGCCGCGTCCATTCGTCCGCGTTCGTCCGCCGCCTACGTCAACCTCGGCAACGCCCTGAAAGCTCAGAAGAAGCTGGACGAGGCCATCGCCGCCTACCGCAAGGCCATCGAACTCGACCCGAAAAACGCCATGGCGTACAGAAACCTCGGCGTCGCCCTGCGCGACCAGGAGAAGCTGGACGAGGCCGTCGCCGCCTACCGCAAGGCCATCGAACTCGACCCGAAAAACGCCATGGCGTACAGCAACCTCGGCAACGCCCTGCGCGACCAGCAGAAGCTGGACGAGGCCATGGCCGCATTCCGCGAGGCCATCGAACTCGTCACGACCCCCGAGGGTCTCGATCAATTAAACGTCCTGGCATATCTCCTGCGGCGGGACGGCGACCTGGAGCAGGCTCGTGAGCTGCGGGGCCGCGTGGTGGAGCGCGCAAAAACGCTTTTTCCCGCCGAAGACGCCCGGCGGGTGAAATATCAGAACGATTATTTCCAACTGCTGCTGGCGATGCAGCGTTACGAAGAAGCCGAAACGGTGGCGGGCGATGCCCTCAAATCACTGCCGTCTCAAGAGACAAGCTCGCGTCTGATGATGTTGCGGTCGCTCGTCAACTTGTATCAGCAGTGGAACAAGCCCGAGGAAGCCGACCGTTATCAACAGCTGGTGCATTCCGCGGAAGCTGAACAGCGGGCCTCGACCACGCCGACGAGCGAGATGCGCGCGTTGGACTTGAACAATCAAGCCTGGAGCCTGGCCGCTTCCGCTGACCCCCAGACGCGCGATCCCCACGCCGCGGTCGAGCTGGCGCAGGAGGCGGTGAAACTGGCGCCGAACACCGCAGATTTCTGGAACACGCTGGGCGTCGCCCGTTACCGCGCCGGCGACTTCGAAGGGGCAATCGCGGCACTGCAGAAATACCGCGAGCTTCGCACATCCGACGCCGAGTACGGCAATCCGTTTTTCCTCGCGATGGCCCACTGGCAGCTGGGCCACAAGGAGGAGGCGCGAGAGTGGTTCGACAAAGGCGCCCAGTGGATGGAACGACAGAGCGCTCCCAGCGCGACGCTCCAGGGCTTCCGCCGCGAGGCCGCCGAGCTGCTTGGCGTCATCGAACCGCAGTCGCCGTCCGATCCACAGCTAGAGGAGAATTAACCTCCGATGACGTAAACGCAGACCACGTCACCTCGCTGACGCCTGAAACCTGACTCCCATAAAAAAACCGGCCGCTGAGGTCTCGCCGGCAAGCAAACCCCTCAGCGGCCACGCCCGCCCCGCGCCGCTCATTCTGCGCGCCGCGGAGCACGGCGTTTGCATTCTATCGCTGACCATCCTGAAAAGGGAGAACGAACCATGTCACTTCACAGTTGGTTGCAGAGCGTCCGCTCCGCTGTCACCACAAGCCGAGGTCAGCGCAATCACCCGCGACGCGGATCGCTCCGGGTCGCGACGCATCGGCCTAGGCTCGAATGCCTGGAAGGCCGGACTCTTCTCACCACCTTCACGGTCCTGAGCCTGGCCGACAGCGGTGCGGAGTCGCTACGGTCTGCCATCGTGGCGGCCGAGACTAACCCCGGTCCAGACGTGATCGACTTCGCCGAGGGACTTCAAGGCACGATCGCCCTGACCAGCGGCCAACTGAGCATTACGGACGACCTGACCATCGACGGCCCGGGGGCCGATGCGCTGGCCGTCAGCGGCAGCCATCAGAGCCGGGTCTTCAGCATCAGCGGCGGGGCGACCGTCGCCATCGCCGGGCTGACGATCGCGGATGGTAGGACGGGCGGCCCGCCGCGCGACGGGGGCGGCATCCTGAACACCGGCAGTACCCTGTCCCTCACCCACGTTGTCCTGTCCAACAACCAGGCCGTCGGCGCCCCGGGCGGCAACGGACGCGGCGGGGCTATTGCCAATCTGTCGGGCGCGACTCTCACCATCAACGACTGCCTGTTCACCCAGAACCAGGCTTTCGGCGGCGCCGGCGGTGGCCAGGGGTTCGGCGGCGGCATTCTCAATCTGGGCAGCAGCCTGACTGTCAGCCACAGCACGTTCATCGCCAATCAAGTCCTCGGTGGGACCGGCGGTGGCTCGGCCCGGGGGGGCGGCATCGATACCTCGAACGGAGCGACCGCCACCATCACCGACAGCACCTTCATCGGCAACCAGGCCATCGCCGGGGACGGTGGCGTCGGCCCGGGCTTCGGCCGCGGCGGCGGCCTCTATAACACGGCCGGTACCGTCACCGTGGAGAACAGCACGTTTCTGGGCAACCTGGCCCTGGGGGGGTCCAACACGACCCGCGGCGGCGCCATCGTTGCCCTGGCTGGCGGCGCTGGTGTCTTCAATGCCGCCGAGGGTATCCTGCTCGTGACCGGAAGTTCCTTCACGGGCAACCAAGCCCTCGCCGGATCGAACAACACCAGCACCGGCGGAAACGGCTTCATCGGCTCCGCGTTTGGCGGGGGCCTGAACAATGTCGGAACGGCCACCATCACCGATAGCCTCTTCGAAGACAATGAGGCCCGCGGGGGCAGCGGCAACCGGGGGGACGGCATCAGCTTTCAGTTCGTAGGCACAGGCATCGGCGGGGGAATCGCCACGTTCGCAGGGACTACATCGGGTGCGCCCGTGAGCTTGACCCTCAGCAACGTGACGCTCCGCCACAACCGCGCCATCGGCGGCGACGGCAACACCGCCGGCACTTTCGTGGACGCGGGCATCGGCGGCGGGCTCGCGAATAATGGCAGCAACACGTTTTTCCCTGTTTCCGGGGGCAGCACGGTCATGCTCGTCGACAGCACGGTGGCGCATAACGAGGCAGTCGGCGGCAGCGGCGGCCCAGCGCTGGGGGGCGGGGCTGCAAATACCCTGGGTGGCGTCTTCACCATCTCCGGCAGCACGTTGATCCACAACCAGGCGCTGGGAAGCGCTGGCGGCAATAGCTTCGGCGGCGGCCTCTACAACGGCGAGGTATCCAACCACCCTTCGAACCTCGGCGCCCCGACGGTCCTCGCGGTCATGGGCAGCAGCGTGGCATACAACGCGGCCCTGGGGGGTGATGGCGGCGACGGCTGGGGCGGCGGCCTCTACATCGGCGGCACCGCAACGATCCTCGATACCGCCATCAGCAAGAACCGAGCCATCGGCGGCGCCGGCGGCAACGGCTGCGGCGGGGGCGTGTTCAATGATGCCAACGCTTGGCTGCGACTCGAACGCAGCGCCGTCAACAACAACCACGCCAACGGCGGCGACGGAGGCGCTGGTGGCAGCGATGGCGAAGGCGTCGGGGGCGGAGTCTACAACCTGGGGCTGGTCGACTTCGACGCGCTCACCCTGATCTTCAAGAACTACGCCTCGACCAGCCACGACGACATTTTCGATCCGTTCGCCTAGGCGGAAGGTTTAGGAAACCTCGAACAAATAAAGCGGCCGGTGAGGCCCTAACCGTCAAGTAAGTTCCTCACCGGTCGCGGCATCGCTCGCGGCGCTCGGTCTGCGCGCCGCGGCCATGTTTGCATCCTATCGCAGGCCGCGTGAAAGGAGCAATCCGATGAGACAGTTGAAACTCTTCCGATGGGCCGCCGTCCTGACGCTGGCGATCGCTCTGGCGCCCGGCGCCGCGTCCGCCCAGGAGGACGACACGCTGACGATCAGCGGCACGTTTTACATGGACTGGCTGGGCGGGACAGTCGGCGACGACCTCGCCGAGGTCTTCGCCAACGGGCACGACCACACCTGGACGCTCACGCTCCACGGCACGAGCCAGTCGCACTCGGCGTATAGTAGTTCATGGTTCGGCTACATCTACCGCGTCACGGAGATTCACGCGACGTCGTTCGACCTCGAGTTCTTCGGACCGGACGCGGCCACGCTCAACGGCATCGTGAGCGAGCACCTCGCCGGAGGGGACGTCCAGATCTATCTGGAGAACGCCTACTCGTCAGGCTTCGGCGACGACTTCGCGATCATGTACGTCTGGCCGTCGGGTCCCGACATGTATTTCTTCGCTGGCCACGACTTCGGATCGTTTACGCTCTTCCCGACCGACGCGAACGGCTACCCCGTCGTGGGGCCGGAACGGTTCTCGATCTGGACCGAGTACTCCGAGCTGAGCGACAGGCGGCCCGGGAACGAGGGCTACATCCAGTCGCGGGAGAGCCTCGTGACCTTTGAGGGGCGCGTGGGCGAGCCCGATCCCGTCGTTCTCGCGGTCGCGGACGCGTCCGTCTTGGAGGGAAACCGCGGCACGAGCAACGTGGCCGTGGCGGTGACCCTCTCCAGCGGGAGCAGCCAGGCGATCACGGTGAGCTACTCGACCGCCAACGGCGCCGCAGTCGCGCGGCAGGACTATGCCGCAACCAGTGGCACATTGACCTTCGAGCCGGGGCAGACCAGCCGCACAATCTCCATTGCCATCAAAGGGGACCGCAAGCGGGAAGCGGACGAAACCTTCTCCGTGCAACTCTCGAATGCCGTGGGTGCGACCATCGATGACGGGTTCGCCACGGTCACGATCCTGAACGACGACTGAGCGATACAAAACCGGCCGCTGAGGTCTCGCCGTCAAGAAAGCTCCTCACCGGTCGCGGCGCCGCCCCGGCGCTCGGTCTGCTGCTTCCCCTCGCGGCAGCGGCGCTGCGGCGCCGACGGCTGCACGTCGAAAGAAGAGTACATCCCGTCGGAGGAGCAATCACCACGATTTGGCGACCGCAGGTGTCTTGCTCGTCATTGGAATGCTGATGATGTGCTCTTATCGGCGGCGGCGGCGGCATAAACTCGTACATGGGTAAGACGAGTCAACTAACGACCGTTTTTGGACCGTCTGTCGCCTCGATGGCAGGCGTTGGCAAACTGCTGAGGTCGCCCCGACCGACGCGTCTGGCGCTGGACGCAAGGAATTGCGATTCTTTCTTATGCGCGCGAATAGCTACGAGCGCATCAAGGTCGCCCTGCCGAATCCCAATGCCGCGAATTACCATCTCACACCCGCGCGCCAATTTCGAGGGCCGAATTTGAGCAATTCTTTGGCGGGACCCCGGCAATTCCAGCCTCAAAAAAATCTTCGCGATTTTGAATATGGCCAGTTGTTTTTAAGCAACGCACGCGCGTAGGATGACATAAACGCGCGTTCACTAAAGAGTGGCGGGGAGCCGGAATAGTACGCGGATCTTCGCGAATGAAACGAATCAGCACGGATCAAGACAAAGAGGGAAAAGCGTTCCCTGGAAGAGGACCAACTCGCAACCTTGGTCCTTTAGCCCCTTGGCCCCATCGCAAAACACAGAGGTTCTGACATGATGCGCGCCAAATCCGCGAGATGCTCAAGCTCCAGAGTTGAGCATCTCGAATATCTCGGCAATTTCGCCCAAGGCTACCAGAGCACACGCTCGCCGGCATTGCATCCCCTTCACAACTCCCGCTGACAGACCCGCTCCCATTTCTCCGGCTCCCCCCTTGGCGCCACGTCTTCTTGGAAACGCGTGCCTTGGTGGTTCTTCATCCCCCATCCCGCTATCCGCTGCCGGCTGCGTCTTCCCATTCGATGCGAATGCGGGCCAGCTTGCGCTCGATCGATCGCTCGACGACGCCAAACTTCGCCGCGATCTCGGCGTTCGTGAAGCCTTCGAGCTTGAGGACCGCGACGGTGCGCAGCTCTTCGTCGAGCAGTGCGAGCAGGCGGTCGACTTGTTCGGCGACCTCGGCTGCAAACTGCGGCGTGGGTTCGTCGCCGACCAATTGGGCAATGTCGGGCACGGCTTCCTCGGCGGCGCTCGAGCGCTTCTTCGCCAGTTGCCGCTTGACCTGGTTCACGGCCTTGCGAGCGGTGATCTTCACCAGCAGCGGCCAGAGTCCCGTTCGGTCGTGCAGTTCGGGAAACCGGCCCGCACGGGCCGCGCGAAAGAAGCTGTCGAACACGCTGAGGACGACATCCTCTTCGTCGGCATCGCGCTGCGGCGCGCCCGTGAGGCGCGTGCGGGCGAGCGCCGCGAGCCGGGCGAAATAGCGGTCCCATAGCCGCTGCTGGGCCGCGGGATCGTCGTCGGTGGCCAACTGATGCAGCCAGTGGGTGACCGATTCGTGCCGTTGCGAATCCATGGGCGGTGGCCGAGGTGAGTTCTGCACACGCGTGACCTGGGCATTTTAACCGGCGCCGCGCGGGTTCACCAATCGGTGTGCGGTGCGGCCAGGAGCGCTCCTGTATAATCGACGGCGTTTGCAATCCCGACGCTTCCATGCCGACGCCGTGGCCGTCATGCCCACCGAAACTCCATCGCGGCCGACGTCTCCCGACGAGATGCGCGTCATCGACGGCGTCTGCGATCGGTTCGAGCGGGCATGGCAGACGGCGACCCCGGCACCAACGGGGGAATGCGTGCCGGCACCAACCCCGGCACTCGAAGACTACGTCTCGCAGGCGCCTGCCGACTGTCGGCAGCGACTGCTCACTGAGCTGGCCGCGATCGAACTGCTCTACCGGCGCGGCGCTGAGGGGAATCGAGCGACGGTCGACGACCTCGTGGCTCTGCACCCGATGTTCGACGCGGAGCTGCGGGCCTGCGCGGCCGAGCTTCAGGCCGTCGCCGACGATGGCCCGACGAAGCGCCCGGGAGGAATGAAGGGTTCGGGCGCGGGATTGAGCGACGTCGTGCTCGTGACCAACCGCCAGCCGCAGGGTCTGCACATTCGCTGCCCGCACTGCGCGAGCCCCGTCGAGCTGCTCGCCGATACGCCGGAGGAGGACGTGACATGCCGCGCCTGCGGCAGCACGTTCTGCCTTGTCGACCGCGAGGACTCTGGCCCCGAGTCGCCCGCGCTGCAGTCGATGGGGCGGTTCGAGCTGATCTCGCGTGTTGGCGTGGGCGGTTTCGGCACTGTGTGGAAGGCGCGCGATCCGGAGCTCGATCGCATCGTCGCGCTGAAGATCCCCCGCCGAGGTCAGTTGCGCGGCGAGGAGGTCGATTTCTTCTTCCGCGAAGCCCGCGCCGCCGCACAGCTTCGGCATCCGCATATCGTGGCTGTCTACGAGATCGGCCGCGAAGGCGACACGGTGTTCATCGTTAGCGATTTCGTCCGCGGCGACACGTTGTCGGAGTGGATGAAGACGCAGCAGCCGAGCGTTCGCGAAGCGGCCGAGCTGTGCGTGATGGTTGCCGAAGCGCTCGACCATGCCCACGACCGCGGCGTGGTGCACCGCGATCTGAAGCCGTCGAACATCATGATCGACGAGGCGGGGCAGCCGCGGATCATGGACTTCGGCCTCGCCAAGCGCGAGAGCGGCGAAATCACGATGACCTGCGACGGGCAGATTCTGGGCACCGCGGCGTACATGTCGCCGGAGCAGGCCGAGGGCCGCGGGCACTGGATCGATCGGCGGGCCGACGTGTACTCGCTGGGCGTCGTGCTGTTCCAGCTGGCGACGGGCGAATTGCCGTTCCGCGGCAACTTCGAGATGCAGCTCGCCAGCAAGCTGCGCGACGATGCGCCCGATCCACGGAAGCTCAATCCGTACGTGCCGCGCGACTTCGCCACGCTCTGCTTGAAATGCCTGGAGCGCGATCCGAATCGCCGGTACAAGAGCGCTGCGGCCGTGGCCGCGGAGCTGCGGCGGTTTCTCGGCGGCGAGCCGATTCACGCGCGGCCGCTGTCCGCATTGGCGCGACTCGCGCGGTGGTCAAAGCGGAAGCCAGCGCACGCGACGGCAGTTGTACTGGCGGCAATTATGGCTGTTGCGGGGCCGGTGACGGCCGTGGTGATCGACTCGCAGCGGCGGCAACTCGACGGCCGGGTCGAGGAGCTCGATCAGTTGGTCGTGGGCCAACAGGCTGCACTGCGCGGGCTGCGCGGCGAGAATGCGGATTTGCAGCAGGACCTGGCAGCGCTCTCCCAAACCGCCCCCCACGGCGAAGCCGTCGTCGATTGGCGGCAAACGATCATGGACGCCGTAATCGACCGGCATGCGCCCCAGGCTGTGGCTGCGCTCGGCGACGAGTCGCTTGAGTTGCCGGACCGCGCTCGTATGCAGTTGGCCCTCGGGATGATCTACGCCGCGCTCGGCCGCACCGCCGATGCCGAGAATCAACTGACCGACGCACGGGCCACGTTGACGGGGCTCGTCGAACAACAACCGTCCGAGAGGCGTTGGCAAGCGACCTTGGCAGACTGCTGTGAGCAACTGGCAGAGCTCCGTCGGGCAGTAGGGCGAAACGCGGCCGCCAATATCGTCAGCGCCGAAGCCCGTGTTCTCCGAGACGGTCTCGCCACGGCGCGGCCCGATGATGTTCCACCTCAGATTGACCAGCTGGCGGCCCGTTACGCGGCGCCCATCAACGCCATTGCGCTTGAAAAAGTTGCCACGTTGTCGCGAAGCATCATCGATCATTGGCCACACGACCCTGCGGGATTTTATGCGGCTGCCTGTCGTCTGGCAGGGCGAGAGCCGGTGGCGCGCATCGATGCGTCAGACCTGGACGGGGAGCCGCCAGACGCTCCCTGATCGTCAAGGCGCCCCCGTGCTCGGCTCCTCGCCCGCGCGCGTTGCGAGCTCTCGGTAGACGGCAAGGTCTAACTCGTCGCGCAAAAAGTGAACGCTCGCATCCGCGTACGCGAAGTGCGCCCCTCCGGGATGCCAACTGCCGAACGCGAGCTCGTTCTTCAACACCTTGCGCAGCTCCAGAGGAGCGTCAGAGTCTCGGACATAGAATACGCGGCGGGTCTCCAGCGCGTTGACTGGCCACACGATATGTTTGGTTGCCGCGATGCATACGCTGGAGGGCGTTGCGGAGCTGCCCGTTCGATACCACACGGCGCCGAGGGTCCAGAGCTCAGTCGTGTCGAACACCGTTCGCTCGCCCACTGCGAGCGTGTTCGACGTTCCATCGCTCACGTCGGCAGTGCTCACGCGGCTCCGCAGGTAGAGCACCCCGTCGGTGGCCGCGATCCCGCAGGCAAGCTCCTCTAGCGGCCAATCCTCGCGCGTCTCGCCGGCGCCTGCGATGCCAACGTAGTTCGCGCTTTCCAGATCCAGCGTGTCCGCGCTGGGCGACTCAGCGCTCGGGCAGAAGTATGTCGATACCAACTCGTTGGCGGCATGAAGCCGCGCTCCCCCCTCATCGTCCGGCGCGATCTCGCGATACAGATTTGGCTGCTCCACATGGGCAAGCACCAGCACGTGCCAGCCGATGCTCCGCTGGCCCGAGCGCTTGTGCATGCGTGCGCCTTCGGGAAACGCGCCGTGCTGCGCATGATACGATTGCAGCGCCACGCCGAGCTGCTTGAGGTTGTTGCGGCAGCTTGTCGTGCGGGCCGATTCGCGTGCGGCTTGAATCGCCGGGAGCAGCAGCGCCGTTAGCACGCCGATGATCGCGACGACGACCAGGAGCTCGACAAGCGTGAACCCGCTGCGAGTGCGCGCCATGCGGCAGTGCTCGGCAATTGAGCGGCGCTCGCACATCATGCGGCGCTTCCTTGCGGTCGTTGTCTCCGCCGTCGCAGGAACGTCGCGGCGATCGCCAAACTGGTCGCGGTAGTCGATGCGCCGGGTTCCGGAACGCTGTTGAGCACGGCAAGAATCCCGGCGAGCGCGGCCTGCGTGCTGCCGCCATTCTGCGCGACTAGGTCTAGAAACAGGGGAATGTCGGCAAACGTGTTGCTGCCGTCGAGGTCCATGTCCGCCATGAACGCTTCGGCGACAGACCCATGGATGTAGTAGTCGGCGTGGTAGGAGTTGGCATCACGGATGGCCCAGGCGAAGAGCCCGACGTCGTCCTCATCGACGCCGCCCAGATTGTTCATATTTCCCCGTTGCTCGGAGTAGGAAAATTGGACCCCGTTGGTAAGGCCGAGCTCCGGCACCCAGGAACCATTGCCGACGGCGGCGCCCAGAATGTCGTCAAACGAGCCACGCACGGTTCCGGCCGTAAGGAAGACGTAGTTGACGCCGGGAACTGGCGTCGCGGGGGCCACGACCGACAAGTCCAGCACGCCGCCGAGCGTCGCCGTGCCGGAGACGTCGATCATGTCAAAGACGCCGCCACCGCCGCTCGTCGGACGGAACTGGACTTCCAGCCGGGCGTCAGACACGAGCTTGAGGTTGCCGTTGACGTCGAGCGCCTCGCCGAGCGCGAGCGTCGCCGTAGAGCCGGTGTCATCGCCGATCGACAGGTTGCCGTTGACTGTCCCAGCGGCATTGAAGACGCCGCCATGACTTAACACTGTCGTGGCGGAAATCGTGCCGCCGCCCAAATTCAGCGTGCCGCTGTTCTGCGTGAGTTGGCCCGACAGGTTGACGACGCCGCGGCTGAAGATCGACGTCGTTCCGTCCGTCGTGAGACTTGCGGCTGATAGAGTGCTGAGCGCGGGTCCTCCTCCGCCGAGCGCGAGGCCGCCGGCGCTTGCAACGGCGACGTTCGTCACCACGTTGATGTTTGCCGGATTGACGCCGCCGGTCATCGTGAGCCCGCCAGGCAAGGAGCCCATTCCCAATTGAATGGTCATGACCCCGGGGACGGTGACGCCGGTGATGGTGGCGGTATCGTTGACGATCGTCGCCGTGTCGGCCGTGGTTGGCAGCGCGTTGAACTGCCAGTTGGCCGGCTCGAGCCATTCGGATGTCGACCCGCCGCCGTCCCACAGCACGCCGTGCACGGGGGTCGCAGCAACGGCCGCTAGCAGGACTGCGGCAACAAGCGAGACGCCGCGCAGGGGCCCATGCCCTAGCAAGCGTCGCGGTGCCGCCATAGATGAAGCACAGGTCATGATTCGCCCGTAACACACGAGGACGACGAAACCGGCAACAGCCACTGACGCTTGAGCTGCCCTTCCGTTTGTGTGACGCGTGGGCGGGCCCCACTAATAACATCAAGAAAAGGGCGTGCGAGCCGACATGATTCTACAACTTTCTGCGCCTCCGCCCCAATTTCTGGCAGGGCTTCTGGCAACTGAGACGGAGCCCCGCAAATCCCCGGGCGATTGCGTGCCGCCGCCGCGCGATTGCGATATGCTAACTCCGTCGGACCAATGCGCCGATTCGTCGCGCACAGCCGATTCAAGGATCCCGCGAGATGCGCCTGCTTCCCCCGCCATCCCATCGCCAGGTTTGCGCGGCTCTTGCCGGGCTAGCGCTCGTGTCGACATCCGCATTGGTCCGGGCCGACTCGATCGTCAACTTTTGGCTGGCTAACGCCGACGTCGGTCCCGCAACGCCCGTGATCTACGCGCTGCCGGGCGCTGCTGGCCATCTCGACGTTTGGGCGCGGCCGGCCGTCGGCTATCGCCTCTCAGCGTTCTCACTCGACCTCCAATCCGCCACGCCCGGGGTTGCGGCGTTTACGTCCGTCGACGTGCTCAATCCGCAGCTCCAGGCAATGCCTGACGTGTTTCGTCACCAAGTCGTCTTCGATTCCGAGTCGGGCCTCTTCGTCACAGACGATGAAATTTACGGGTTGCTCGGTCTCTCGTTCTTCGACGACGCGATTGGTCTGTCGAATGGCGCGGGCATTGGACCGATGTGCGGCCTGGATCCTGATTGCTCGAGCGCATCTGGCGCGCCGGCTTGGCGCGTGGCGACCATCGAGTACCAAGCGGGCATGGCGCTCGGATCCACGGAGCTGTTTCTCGCAATCGGCGAGCAGGGATTGTGGCAATCGCCGGCTTTGGCCATTGAGCCTGACGAACCCGCCGATACCAGCGCTGTCTTCGGCCCGCCTAACGACGCGGTCAACCAGTGGGGCACTCTCGTCGGCACGGACCACCGGCACAATCCCCAGGGCCTTGCCGACGCCGTGATCCAAGTGGCGTCTGCCGACTTCGATGAGGACGGCAACATCAACGGCATTGACTTCCTTGCATGGCAGCGAGGCCTCGGCGTGGGCTCTTCGCTGGAAGAAGGCGATGCCAATGGGGACGGCCAAGTGAACGCAGCCGATCTCGCCGCGTGGCGGTTTCAGTTCGGGGCGACGGGCGCGGTTGTGCCCGTCGGCTCGGTCGTTCCCGAGCCGACGGGCATCGCCCTCTTCGCTGTCCTGGCGGGCTTGATCCGCTCGGGCTACTGTCGCCGCGACGCTGTTAGACGGCCAGGCTAATCGCTGCGCCGAACGACTCGAACGCGGCGTCCCAATCAGCGCTCCCAGGCTCCGCCCCGTTGTTATCGTCGTCCGACTCGTCGTCGAATGCGTAAGCTTCGAGTGCCGACTCCCTAGTGACAACCAGATTCTTCGAGGCTACGATGGGCGTCGAACTCGACAGAGTTGTTCCTTCGTACGCCAGTGCGAGCGTCTCATCGGCGTGACCGTCATCGCTGGTCGGCGCGGATCCGATTGACGCGTAAGCGAGTTCTTCGTCACCCGCCGGCTCCACGGGCTCAACGGACGCCTGGGCCAATTCGTCCGTCCCCGCGACTAAGCCCCCTCCGCCACCGCGCGGTAGCCGGTTGGCGCCAAGATGACGCTGCCAAACAAGGAAGTCGCCACCGTTTAGGTCGACGCCGAAGCGGGCACGCCAACCCAACGTGGGGTGCGTCAGGTCCTCGGCGTTGACCAAACCGTTGCTGTCGAAGTCGCCGGGGCCGCCGTAAATCTGTTCTTGGACGGTTGCCGACTCGATGCCCGTGTACTGGATCGTCATGTCTCCCAGGGTCCGCCCGCCGGCGCCCTGCGGGTACAGGCCCGGAATGGTCCCGACCGCGTACATGCCGTCCTCGTTGACGACCAGCCGATCGCCGGGAGCGAAGATCGGGGCGTCGCCCTGGATGTACATCTCGCCGAACGCCGGCCCACGGACGCCGAACAGGTCGCCGCCGGCGTTGCCGTCGAGCGTGAGCGAAGTGTTGCCGATCGCCAGTTCGCCTTCGACGACGAACTCATCAGTCTGATCGCCAGCGACGACGGTGACGTTCTCGACCCACTCGAAGCCGATCTCAACCGGTACAACGGCGTTGTCGAACAAGGCATGCTCGGCGTAGCGGCGAACGCTGTCGGGCGTCACGAGAAAGTCGCTGCCGCCGGGAAGCTCATACGGATTGTTCTCGTCACGGATGGTCAGCGAATCCTCGCCGAGGCCCCCGTCCACTTCGAGGCCGTTAACGGTTTCCATGTTGAAGGCGATCGAACTGGCGACCACCGCGTCGTTCCCGCTGCCGGTCTCGATCAGGGCGCCCGCCGAGGGGACGCTCGCGACGTTGATCACGTCGGACTGACTGCCGGTGCGGAGGGTCAGCTCTTCGACGCTGGTGTACGAAGCGTTGATCGGGACGGCAAGCAAAAAGGGACCGCTCGGCACGCCGGCCGAACGCGACACGCCCGCGGCCGAGACGCCGTAGACGCGGCTGAGGCCCGGATGACTGTAGGGATTGTCTTGGTCGTTGAGAACGATCGAGTCGATGCCCGCCTCGCCGTGGAACGTGAGGTCGTCGACCAGCTCCAGGTTCTCGCCGTTTGGCGTGGCGACAAGCGTGTCGTTGCCGGCGCCGGCGTTGACAATCACCTCGCCGGACGTTGTCCGGTGGACCCGAACATGATCCCGGCCCTCGGTGGTGGTCAGCGCGAGATTCTCAATGTCGGCGAAGTCGACCTCGTAGACGGTCGGATTAGGATCGACCGCCAGCCCGCCAGTCACATACCGACTGACGCTGTCGACGTCGACGTCGTATTGAGCGGTGAAGTCGGCGCCGATCGCCTTGTTCTCGTCGTGCAGCTCGACGGCGTCCATGCCGGACTGGCCGTCGATGAACAGCCCGTTGACCAGTTCCAAATTGGCGGCCCCTGCGGCCACCTGCACCACATCGTTGCCGCCGCCAGTGCGGATTTCGGTGTTGCCGGACGTCTTGCTCACCAGCTGAACGATGTCGGCCTGGCCGCCGGTGGTGAGTTCCAGATTCTCCACGCCGGCGAATTGCACGGTCACGGGGACCGGGATCAGCGGATTGTTGGGAATCGTGAGACCCCGATAGCGTCCGATGCCCGTGGCGCCGACGGCGTACAACTGACTCAGCCCTGGCATCGAGTAGGGGTTGTTCTGGTCGTGGGCCCGCACCTCGTCGACCCCGTCGCCGCCATTGAACGTCATTCCGCTCACCCGCTCGATGTTCCCCACGCCGGCGAGGAGATTCACGGTGTCATCGCCCGTATGGCCGTTGATGATCAGCTCGACCGAGGAGCTCCAGTCCGAGATCGTGAACGTATCATTGCCCATGCCGCCGTTGAGCGTGATCGAGTCGAGGCCGTCGAGCCAGCGCGTGAACTGCACGTCGCCGTTGAGCGTGACGCGAATCGCGTTCTTGCCGTTGTCGTTGACGACCGTCGCCTGGAAGTTGTCGACGCCCAAAGTGCCATCGACCACCAGGTCGGTCCAGCCATTGACGTAGGCGGTGCGGAGCATGTTGCCGATTGAGCCGCCGGGCAGCGTGTCGTCGTCGGAGTTCATGAGGTACGAGACCTCGACGTTGCCGGGCATGGCCTCGATCTTGGATCGGAACGCCAAATCGCCGTTCGACGTTGCGCCGTTGTGGCCGTAGTAGTTGCCAAACTCGTCCGAATCGTTGTACCAGCCAAGCTGCTGGGTATTTCGCATGGCACGGGTGGCGGGCGATAGGATGCTGTTGTCCCGCTGAATGCCGTCCAAAAACGTGCCCAACTCGCGGGCCGACAGCTTCCAGCCGAAGGCGCCGCCGAGGGCCGAGTGGTTGGACATAGTCATGCCCGGGACGACGTTGGCCGTGGGTAGGTCGTACCCGCGGGCCGGGTTGGCGTCATTGCCGATCATGTCGGCGCCAAAAATCCCTAGCGGCTCGAAGATCTCGTCCTGGACGTAGTTCGTGTACATGGCCCCCGACACCGCGTCGCGGAGCCCCGGGTACATGGCCGAGGTCAGGTTGAGGGCCGGCATCATCAACTTTGGCAGGACCACGCGGGCCAGCAGCGTGAAGTTGGCGTTGTTGTAGTTCCCTTCGGGAAATGCGGGGCCGGTCAGGTTCCAACGTTGCGAGTCGTACACGTCGTCGGCCGCCACGTTCGGCGCCGGCAGGTCCGCTTCGATCAGGGCCTCGAGGTTCGCGAACGTGTTGTTTCCATAGCTGTTGAAGTTGACGCCGATGGCGTTGTTGATCTCCGCGAAGCCGCTGGTGTGCGTCAGCAGGTGCCGCAGGGTGATGATCCCGACGTTGGCGCCGGGGATCCAGTCGCTCGGCAGGTAGTCGACCAGATTGGTCGACAGCGCCGCGTCGAGGCCGCCGGGGAGCGACTCCAGGGCATGGAGAACGGCGGTGGCGGTGATCGTCTTTGAGACGCTCGACACCTCCATCTCGACCAGCGAGCTGAAGTTGCGGACGTCCGTATCCGCGTCGTCGTCGGCGACGGTCACCGCCTGGCCGCCGCTGCCGACCGCGGCGTTGTCGTTGCCGTTGTGATTGATGGCGTAGCCGAACCCGACGGCGTTGCCCGCCGACAGCACCTCGATGGCATCGCCCATCAGGAAGGGGTCGAAGGTCGACGCGGCCACGTCGACCGCCATCAAACGGCGGTCCTCCAGGTGTTCGAATCCTCGCCGACGACCGACCGGTTTGGGAGACTGACGGCGACCAGATCGCTTGCGAGCGTTCATTTTGGGTTCCTCACGAACAGGCGTGAATGGCTTGGGGGATGGGCGAATTGTCCCTCCATAAAGCCAATCAAGAATCCTTCCGGGAACCCGACAGGAGAAAAAAGAGGGCCAGGAACAAGGGCTGCAGCCCCGTTTCCACGCGGCTTTCACTCACCCAGATCGCTGACGCGGCCATGAATTCGACGCCCACGCGACGCAGCATGGCGGGGTGAACTTGCTGCGGGGAGTAAGAACTCTCCGTCAACCCGGTCGCTGGGTAACAGAGCTTTCAAATCTTGATTGAAGGCGACGGAGGCTGTCGCCAGCGCTACTGGAACATTTCGGGCCAGGATCATGCTGCCGCGAATCACAATCAACAATGACCCGGCAAGCACTAGGCGACTTCCTGCTTCGAGACCGGCCTCCGTGATGCGCTCAGACGAGTCACACAGCCGGTCCGCCTTCATGTCTTTGCAGGTCATCCAAGGAACCGTCCCGTCCCAGAACTCAGGGTTCTTACGAGACGGAGTTCTCCCGCTCACGAGCGTAGCGACCTCACCAACAGTTGTGCTCTTCCATCGCGTCATCTTAGATTGTCACCGCCTCCAACACGCTGGGACTTGTCCAACCTCTACGCCACTGGAGAAGTAACCCTCACCGCTGTGCCCGAACCGGCGACCGCCATGCTACTGGCCTTGGCCGCGGCATACGTCAAGCGCCGCCGGACCATAGCGTTCGTCTCATAACTCATCTCCGCACGACACACGCCAAGAATCCACCCGTTTAGACACACGTTTTCTGGCACGCGAAATCAGTACCGGAAAAAGTCGGCGCCGAGCTTTTGAGACGGCTCTGACCTAACATCGCTACCCTTCGCGTCATCAAACCAACGATTTCTCGGACTTGTTCCAATCGTTTTCGTGCCTTTGGGTGATGGGAACGAAGCAGCCAATTGTGGCATTGGCGCCTCACGACGGTTCGTCATTGAGTACTTGGCAAGAGTCGCTACGGGGCGTGCGAATCAACTAGTTAGTGGCTGTCGAGGCGCCTCCCCTCCGCGCGCCCGAAACCAGCGTCACGCGCTTACGTGAGCAGGAAGCCTGCCACATGCCGCTTTCCTCCGGGCGGCGTGGTAAGCTGGGCTTCTGGTCGCAAAACGTCCTCTAGAGCACCTTACCGGTTGCTATTCTGCTAGCTTTGGTGATTGGTTTAGGTTTGGTTCTCGCACAGGAGGACTGAACCATGCGGGCCTATTCAAGCGACTTGCGGGAGCGGGTGTTGGCGGACTTCGACGGCGGATTGGGCAATGACGCCGTGGCGCGGAAGTACCGGGTCTCGTCTCGGTGGGTGTACAAGCTGCGTCGGCAGCGCGACCAAACGGGCGACATTGCTCCGCGCCGCGGCCGGACCGGACCGAAGCGGATGTTGGCCGAGGCCGACCAAGAGCGATTGGCGGAGATGGTGCGGCAGCGCCCCGACGCCACGCTGAGCCAGCTGCGCGACGAACTGGGACGGCCGATAAGCCTTGTGACTGTGTGGAGGGCCTTGAAGCGCCTGGGGCTGACGCTCAAAAAAAGTCCTGCACGCCGCTGAACAGGACCGTCCCGACGTGGCCGAGCGTCGCTGGCTGTGGAGGTTTTGGCAGGCGCACCTTCATCCCCAGCAGCTGGTGTTTCTGGACGAAACAGGAGCCCACACGAAGCTGACCCGCCTCTACGGGCGCGCTGTGCGCGGCCAGCGCGTCATCGCCAAAGTGCCTCACGGCCATTGGAAGACGACGACCTTCGTTGGCGCGCTGCGCGCCGGCGGCTTCGTTGCGCCCACGGTGATCGACGGACCGATGAATGGCGCCGCGTTTCGCTCCTACGTCGAGCAGCAACTTGCTCCAGCGCTGCGGCGGGGCGACGTGGTCCTCATGGACAACTTGGCCGCTCACAAAGTCGCCGGCGTCCGGGAGGCCATCGAAGCGGTCGGCGCTCGGTTGGTCTACTTGCCGCCCTACAGCCCGGACTTCAACCCCATCGAGTTGGCTTTCGCCAAGCTCAAGTCGCTGCTGCGAGCCGCCGCCCAACGCACCGTCGAAGCCCTCGAAGAGACCATCGGCGAACTCCTCGGCCAATTCACCTCACGCGAGTGCCTCGCCTACTTCCGACACTGCGGATACTCCGCACGGTAATCGGAAAAACGCTCTAGCTTGTCTCGCCGGCCCGCGTTTAAGCAGTTATGTCATTAGGGGCGTATAAATTGTCCTTTCCATGTGGAATTGGCTCGGATCGTGAAACTGGTTGCCGGTCGCCAAACCGTGCACTTTGTCGGGCGGTCACTTTCATCCATGAATCCCCAAGACGCCGCGGATGAGTCAGTGTTCTTAGACCGCGCCGCCGCCGGCGACGTGGACGCCTGGGGCGTCATGCTCGCGCAACATCATCAGCGCCTTCAGAACGTAGTTGCTTTTCGGCTCGATCCGCGCTTGCGAGGCCGCGTTGATCCGGCCGACGTGATGCAGGAGACGTTCGTCGCCGCCACCGTGCGGCGAGCAGAGTTTTTCGGACAGTCCACACAGTCGCTCTTTCTGTGGCTGCGATGGATGGTCGGCAACACGCTGCTGGAGTTGCACCGGCACCATTTAGGCGCGCAGATGAGAGATGCGCGCCGTGAGCAATCTTCCGACCGGCGTGCCGATGAGAAGGACGGCGACAACACGCGAACCGCGCTCGTTGCGCAACTGAGCGCCGGCGGAACCGGACCGGCAACAGCAGCAGGACGAGCAGAACTACACGCCCGATTGAACGAGGCGCTCAGCCGGATGGATGAAATGGACCGCGAGGTCCTGGCGCTGCGACACTACGAGCAACTGACCAGCGCCGAAACGGCACAGGTGCTGGGCATCCAGGAACGCGCCGCCGCCAAGCGCTACACGCGCGCCTTGGAGCGACTCCGGGAAATGCTGGCCGAGGCGCCCGGCGGCCTTACAGGACTGCGTCCATGAGCGAACCTGCGCAGGAACCGTCGTCTCAGGCAGTCGACGAGTCGCAAGCGACTGCCACGGCCGACGAGGAACTGCTTGCCGCCCTGGCGGATGAATTCGCCGCGCGCTTGCGTCGTGGGGAACATCCGACCGTGGAAGAGTACGCTGCGGAGCACCCGGCGCTGGCGGAGAGGATCCGCAAGGTGCTCTCGGCCGCCGCGATGATGGAACAGACGCGCGCTTGGGAAGTAACAGCCGGCGGCGAAGCCGCTGGCGCGACCATCGGCCGGTACAAGCTCCTGGAACGGATCGGCGAAGGCGGATTCGGCGTCGTCTACATGGCCGAGCAGCAGCAACCGGTACGCCGTAAGGTAGCGCTGAAGGTCATCAAGCCGGGGATGGATAGCCGGCAAGTGTTGGCGCGGTTCGAGGCCGAACGGCAGGCGCTGGCCCTCATGGACCACCCGAATATCGCCAAGATATTCGACGGCGGAATGACCGATTCGGGCCGGCCGTACTTCGTGATGGAGCTCGTCCGGGGCCAGCCGATCACCGAGTTCAGCGACCAGCACCGGCTCGCGCCCCGCGAGCGGCTGGAGCTGTTCGCGCACGTGTGCCACGCCGTCCAGCACGCCCATCAGAAGGGCATCATTCACCGCGACATCAAGCCGTCGAACATGCTGGTGATGCTGCACGACACCACGCCGGTCGTGAAGGTGATCGACTTCGGCGTGGCCAAGGCGCTGGGACAGGAGCTGACCGACAAGACGCTGTTCACGGGCTTCGCCCAGTTCCTGGGCACGCCGCTCTACATGTCGCCGGAACAGGCCGGGGAGAGTTCGCTGGACGTCGATACGCGAAGCGACATTTACTCATTGGGCGTGCTGCTGTACGAGCTACTCACCGGCACAACACCCTTCGACAAGGAGCGTTTTCGCCAGGCGGCTCAGGACGAAATCCGGCGGATCATCCGCGAGGAGGAGCCGCCTAAACCGAGCACGAGGCTGAGCGAGTCGAAGGAGTCGCTCGCTTCAATTTCCGCTTTGCGGCAAACCGAGCCGGTGAAGCTCACAAAACTCGTGCGTGGTGAGCTGGACTGGATCGTAATGAAGACTCTCGAAAAGGATCGCACTCGCCGCTACGAGACCGCCAACGAGTTGGCGATGGACGTGCAGCGGTATCTTAACGACGACACCGTGCAGGCTTGCCCGCCGTCGTTTGCTTACCGCTTGAAGAAGTTCGTGCGACGGAACAAGGCCGCGCTGGTGACGGCGTCGGTGATCGGCGTTGCGCTGTTAATTGCCGTGGGGAGCTTCGGGTGGGCGATGCGCGACCGGACGGCCCGGCACGCCAAGGCGGTCGGGCAGATCGAGGTGATCCTTGCGGAGGTCGAAGAGCTCGAGCGCGGGCAGAAGTGGCCGGAGGCGCTCGGCGCGGCGCGGCGCGCCGAGGCGGTGTTGGCCGGCGGCGAGGTGGACGCGGCGACCGCGCGGCGAGTCGGCGAGCGGCTCAAGGACCTCGAGCTCGTCGACCGGCTGGAGCAAATCCGCATGCAGCAGCTGACGTGGGTGGGGATCGCGTTCGACATCGCGGGAACTGACGTTCGGTACGCACGGGCGTTCCGCGAGTACGGGGTTGACGTCGAGCGGTTGCCCGTCGAGCAGTCGATCGAACGGCTCAAAGCACGGCCGCTGCTGGCGATTCCACTGGCGGCGGCGCTGGAGGACTGGGATCGATCACACTGGACGACCAAGCGGTATGCCGCCAGCTCGAAGCGCCTGGTGGCCGTCGCGCGCGGCATCGATCCCGATCCGCTGCGCGATCGGGTACGGGCATCATGGGGGAAGCCCGCGTCGGAGGTGGGTGACGAACTGCAGAAGCTGGCGGAGACCATCGACGTCCGAGCCCACCATCCGGCGACGCTGTCTCGTTTGGCCAGCAACCTCCGGCGGGTCAGGCGGGCGGACGTCGCGCTGCGACTACAGCGGGCCGCGAACGACGCGTACCCGCAGGATTTCTTATTGAATTACGAGCTGGCCCACCGCCTGGCGGATCGGAACGACCACGAAGGGGCCATTCGGTTCTACACGGCGGCCGTGGCCGTTCGTCCGAGCGCCGTCGCGGCGCGCAACAACCTCGGCCTCGCCCTGCGCGGTAACGGGAAGGCGGATGAAGCGATCGGCGCGTTCCGATCGGCGATCGAAATCGATCCGGCATTCGCGCCCGCTTATTACAACCTCGGCATCTCCCTTCGCGGTCGCGGGGAGCTGGACGGCGCCGTCGCGGCGTACCGCAAGGCGATCGAGCACGCGCCCCGGTTCCCCGGTTCGTACAACAACCTGGGGAACGTGCTGTCCGATGACCTCGCAAAGTATGGCGAGGCGATCGAGTGCTACCTCAAAGTCATCGAGCTCGATCCGAAAATGGTGAATGCCCACGCAAACCTCGGCCTGGCGCGCGAAAAGCAGGGCAGGCTGCCGGAGGCGATCGCCGCTTACGAAAAGGCGCTCGCCATCGATCCACGTTTCGCGCCCGCAATTGGCTCCCTGGCCCGGCTACTGGCGACGTGTTCCGAAGAGACGTTCCACGATCCGCGTCGGGCACTCACGTTGGCCCAGCAGGCGATCAATCTCGATCCGACGAACCCCGACTACCATAGGACGCTGGGATTCGCGTACTACCGGATTGGCGACTGGAAACGCGCCACCGCCTCCCTGGAAAAATCGCTGGAGTTACGTCGGGGCGGCAACGGCAGCGACTGGTTCTTCCTCGCGATGGCCCAATGGCAGTTGGGCAACAAGGATGCGGCGCGCGAGTGGTACGGCAAGGCGATCCAATGGATGGAAAAGCACGCCGCGAACGCGGAGATCATGATTCGCCTCCGTGCCGAAGCCGCCAAGCTGCTGCGACTGATCGAAAAGCAACCAGGCGCCCCGTCAACCGCCCCCACGACATCACCAACGTCGAAGAAATGAACACCCGCCTGTCTCGCCCCCGCGCGGGAGGGCAGTCTTCTAGATAGAGCCAAGTCTCATCCAGCCGCATTGGCGGCATTTGGCGGCTTTCGTGGAGGACGAATCATGCGCTTACATCTTTGTGTTCTTGCCGCGGTGTTGCTGTCCGTATCCGCCATGTCGGCGCCGGTATCGGCGGCGTACATCCCCGTTTACGGCGCTCCGGTGCCCGGCTATAGCTTCCCGGCAGTCAACAACTCCGGCGCCGCGGTCGGCTTTTCCTTTCGCTGGAATGCCACGGGCAGCGCGCAATTGGGGAACCTCAGCGGCGGCAGCCGCTGGGCCACTGACATCAATAGCGCCGGCACCGCTGTTGGGGGCGGATCGAAGTCCACGGCCACCACGAGTCTCGGCACCCGCGCCATACGCTGGCCCGCGTCCGGTACTGCCCCCACGGAACTGGGCACTCTCGCCACGATACCCAGCGGTTATACCGAGAGCGAGGCCCACGCGATCAGCGACACCGGCATCGCCGTCGGCTACTCCTACAAATATCTCGGCGGGAAGTTCGCCGTCCGATGGAACGCCTCCGGGACCGCCGCCACCGAGCTGGGGCACCTAGGCACATCTGTCGGCGGCTTTGCGAATGCCGAGGCCACCGCCGTCAATAACTTCGGAACGGCCATCGGCTATTCGGATAAATTCAATAGCTCGGGCGAAAATGTCGGCCGCTATGCCGTCCGCTGGGACGCCTCGGGGGCCGCCGCCACGCAGTTGGGCGCCGTCGGCACCCATTTCCCGGGCGGGGAACCCACCATTGCCACCGCCATCAACAGCGCTGGGACAGTCGTCGGCGTTTCGATCGAGTTAGAGAGCGGGCTGGAGATGGCGCGGCCGGTTCGCTGGGACGCTTCCGGCGCGGCCCCGACGCGGCTTGCTGTGCCCGGCGAGACCTACCATGGCAACGTATTCGACATTAATGACGCCGGCGCCGCAGTCGGCAACGTCATTGACAGCTTGGAAGGTTATCCCTTCAAAGCCGCCCGCTGGGATGCTTCGGGCGCGATCACCGTGCTGGAGTCGCTCGAGCCTGACTCTGGCTTCCTCGGGCGGAGGAACAGTTGGGCCGTCAACATCAACGCGGCCGGAATCGCCGTTGGCTACGGCTTCAATGACGGCGGCGACGTGCTGGTGGACCGCGCCCTGTATTGGGGCTTGGACGGCGCGGTTGTCGACCTCAACTCGCTCATCGACCCGGCCAGCGGCTGGACCTTATCCAGAGCCACCAGCAGCAGCGACACCGGCTGGATCGGTGGCGTCGGCAGATTCGATCCCGACGGGCCCGGCGGGCAGGCGGCGGACTACCGCATGTTCCTCCTTCAGTTACCGATCCTCAAGGGGGACTTCGACGCCGACGGCGACGTCGACGGCGACGACCTCGTCGATTGGAGGAGCGGATACGGGCTCGCCAACGGTGCAGGTAGCGCGGACGGCGACGCTGATGGCGATAACGACGTCGACGGGGCCGACTTCCTCGTCTGGCAGCGACAATTAAGGAGCGGAACGAATTCGACACGGGCGGCGATTCCCGAGCCGACGACATGCCTGCTTTTTATCGTGGCGGCGACTGGTATTCGCTGCCTTGGCAGGCGAATGCGTCAAGAACTCGTATGGGCGTGACACCGGTCAACATTCGACCGTTTTTGACGTGACGGTCCCTTTGGATTGGGCCGCTTTGGGCGCGTCGGTCGCCCCCGACCCGAAGCAGTTCCCGCAGACGCAGGGGTGGCTGCGCGAATCCAATAACACGGGACGCTGTTAACCAAAGGGGCGCGCTCTCTGACGAGTTGGCGAGAGCCTTAACCGGACCGCGGCCAGAGTCGCCACAATCCGTTGGGCAAGTGGGCAAGAAGGTCGGGGAAGAGAGGCAGCCACCAGGTGTCGGCCGACGCAAACCCTTGCGACACGTTCGCTAAACGCGAAACGCCGAGGCGACTCTCGCCTCGGCGTTTGGTGTAAACCAGACGGTCGCCGGATTTCGGAGACCGACTTTGAGCTCCCCCGGTAGGACTCGAACCTACGACAAAGCGGTTAACAGCCGCTTGCTCTACCAACTGAGCTACAGGGGAATGGTCGTCGTCGCCGTGCGACGGCGGGTCCGCAGCGAACCTTAAAAAATATCCTACGCTCCGCCGGCGAGCAAGAGCGAGGGCCGGCTGCTTGCTCCTGCGGCGTTTCGTGGCCCCGAGCCGTTTGACGGCGCCGGCGGCGCCGAATGTGACGCGCCGCCCGCGGCCGCCGGCCCGCGGTTTCCGAAACGTTAATCGTCTGCCGTGGCGGCCTGATGCGGGGCATCGGCCAGGCGTTTTTCGAGCGTCACGCAGTTGCCGCAGTCGTTGTATTCGACCCGCGTCATATAGGCGCTAATCAGCGCGAGCCCCCGACCTCCAGGAAGTTCGAGACACTCGGGGGAGCAGCAGTCCGGCACGTCTTTGAGGCGAAAGCCCGGTCCCTCATCGCAAATCCGCGCCCAGAACCGCTCCCCGCTTAACCGACATTCGACGGTCACGCGCTTGTTCGAATCCTGCTTGTTGCCGTGGCGGATGGCATTGCTAATCGACTCTTCCAGCGCCATGTGGACGGCGAACAGGTCTCCCTGTCCCCATCCTCGAGCAGCAAGCTCATTGAGAATCGATTCGACGAAGTCGTGGTATGCGTCGAGCGCGCTGGGAAGGGCCCGCTCGAACTGGATTTCATCGGAAGGCAAGGACATGCCGCTTCTCTGCCTGGGTGCGCTCAGCAGGGCGAAGTCGCGCCCGCGCAAGGTTCCGCCGTCAAGGGAATCGTCTTCGCCTCGCGGTCGCCTTGCGGAGCTACGCCCCGGTCTTGGGGCGTATGCACATTCCGCGCCGCGCGAGTTCCGTCGCGACAAGCTACAACACAGCCAAGGCGTCGGCCTCCCGATCCTTAATCTTGAACAGCTTGTCGAGATTTGTAATCGTGAACACCGGATAAATCTCCGGCGCAATGTCGGTGAGAATGATCTCGGCCCCCGCGCGCTGGGCCTTCTTCTGAAACGTGATCAGTTTGCCGAGGGCGGCGCTGGAGAGGAACTCGACGCGGGCGAAGTTGAGGACGATCTTCTGACGGTCCTCCTTCTCGATCAGGTCGAACAGTTCCTGCCCCAACTCCTGGATGGTCTCGGGGTCGATGATTTTCTGATCCTTGAACCGCACAACGGTGATCGCCGCGGATTCGTTGGTTTCAAGGCGACGCGGAGTGGGCATGGCAAGAAGCGCCCCGGGGACGGCGTACGGGCAGACTGCGATGGCGCCCCACGTGGTAAAATGCCAACTGGGGGCTACCCAACGATGATATCCCCGTCGCACGCACTGTCAATTGACGCCGGCTGATGCGGCCTTGGCACGGAGCTTCATGGCGGCCAGTGGTGAATGGCCGAAACTGGGCCGCGACGGCTAGTTCCCAACGCTCTCCGGCGCCGGCGGAAGCGTGGCCGCCTTAAAAACTGCGCGGCTGATTAGCAGGTAGTTGCGCCCCGAGAACTCCGTGACCGTGCCGCTGACGCTCCACCACACGCTCTCCGGTTCCTCGACGCCTTTGAGCGCGCGGATGATCCGCTCCAGGCCCAAGTTGGGCAAGCCGCCGAGCTCGCGACCTTCTTCGTCGATGAACGTCAACGATTCGGACTCCTGCTTGAAGCGCCCGAGTCGATCCGTCAATTGCGTACCCTCCCGCAGGCGAGGCAGCAGAGCGCCGCCTTCGTCGTCCGCGGGCGACGGTGCGGCGGCCGGCGACGCCGCCTGAGGAGCCGGCGCGGGCTCGGCAGACGCTGCCGCGGCGGTCAGGTTGTCGGAAGCGTTTTCGGGCGCCGCTTGTGCCGTCAGTACGCACAGGGCGACGACGCCCGCCGCAAACGCCAACCACCCGCCGACCGCTTTGGCCGAGCGCAGCGTCCCCCGGTCAATGCGTCTGTTTGTCGCCAGTGTCAGCGTATCGCCCATCATGCGGCTCCCGGTTTGCGCATCGCGAGGCTGTGCAGCACCAGGACGCCGCCCACCGACATCAGGCACCAACCTAGCCATTCAGGCGGCTGGACGACCTTCTGCGGACCGGCGCCTATGTCCGAGGACAGCGCGAGCATGGCGCCGCTGCCGTCGGACGACTGCGTCCGCTCGGCCAGGAACCGCGTCGCTTCCGCGGTGAGCGTGAACGAGCTGACAGCGCGGAATTGCGCACCCATCAAAAGCAGAACGATTCCCAAGAAAAAGTACTGGTTGCGATTGAGTTCCATCGGGAGGACCTCCGTCGAGCGGCGCGCGCAAGCAGCGGCGTCGCCCGCAGGGACGACGAGGCATCGGCGCCTAACTTTGTGTATCGAGCACCGCCGTGGCCGTGGTCCAGCGGGACTGCTCGATTGACGATGCGAGAGGTCCTGCCGACGGCGCCAACGACTCGGTGCGCGCGGATGCTACGCAACGCGCCGCCCGTCGCCGGCCCAACAGAATCGCGCCAAGGGGCGCCGCCCCACTCAGCGTTCCGCGTCCGGCGCGCCCAGCAAGCGATCGAGGCCGACGCGCAAGGCGTCGTCGGCGGCCGATCCGATCAGGTCGTTACGATCGGCCTTGGCCAACGCCAGGAACACGTCGCGATGATCGGCCCACTCACGGGGGCCGAAATTCCGAATGTCGACATAGGTGCTCGCCAACTGGGCGTCGACCTTGGGAACCAGGTGCATGCCGTCGCGGGCGCGGATGACGTGGTAGTTCAGCGCGAAAAAGATGAGCAGCCCGCCGACGACCATGCCGAACAGGAACGTGCCCCACCGCTTCATCGTGATGCTCCTGACGGTAGGACCGTCGCAACAGGACTGGGTCGCGCGACGCGGCGTTGCGCGGCGCCCGGTCATTGTTGGCAGGACGCGGCGGATGGGGAAATGGCGCCGGCGGCATCCGCCGTTCCGCCAGCGGCATGGAAAAGATTGGGGCCCCGCGCCCCGGCGCGGGTCCGGGCGCCCGGCAACCCCAGTGAATATGACGCAAGTGTAAGCGGCGTCAGAACTTGCTTGACACGCGCTACCCCGTGGCCCATCCTGGGAAAATGCGCGGCCGAAACCGCTGGCGGCGAGTGGGCAACTTACACTTGTACGAGCTCCAGCCGCCGCGCCGACGGGCGCCGCGGTCGCGGGATTGTCGTTTTCGAGTGGAACCTTATGGTCGATCGGACCTGTTGCCGCCGAGTTTGCGCCCTCGCGGGCTGCATGGTCGTCGCGCTGGCGGCATCGGGGTGCCGTAACTCGGGCGGAGGCTCGGCCAACGCGGGCTCCGGCGGCGGCCCGCGGCAGATCGTGGCGCTGGGCCGGTTGGAGCCGGCCGGGGGCGTGCTGGAAATCAGCGCCATCCCCGGCGACGTGCTGCAGCGACTGGCCGACGGCGTCGAGGAAGGCGCCACCGTCCCCGCGGGCGCGGAGCTGGCCCGGGTCAACAGCTACAACCTGCGGGCCACGCAGCTCGAAGCGGCCAACAAGAAGCTCGAAATCGGCAAGCAGCAGCGCGAACGGGACATCGCGCTCTCCCAAGCGAATCTGCAGCAGGCGCTGGCCGCCCAGGCCGAGGTCGAGGCCAAGCTGGACGAGATCGAGGCGCAGGGCGACGCGCTGGAGACGGTGGCCGAAGCCGCCCGCATCGCGCAGGCGGACTACGAGAATCTCGTCTCGCTGCAAGCGACGGACCCCGAGTTGGTGACCGACCATCAACTGCGCCGGCATCGCAACGACGCCGATCGCGCCGCGAAGGAATACGACGTCAAGCAGCGCACCCACGAGGCCGCGCTCAAAGCCGCCACCGCCGGCGTCGACGCCGCGGCCGTCAATGTCGACGTGGCCCGGCTCAGCTACCAGCTCGCCCAGGAGATCGACTCGAACGCCGTGGCCGCGATTGAGCAGAAGGTGGCCGCGGAGACGCTCGAGCAGTCGATCTTGCGGGCGCCGAAAATCGACGGCGGGGCGGAGCAGTTCACGGTCCTCAAAGTCCTCCTGGAACCGGGCGAGTTCGTCACCCAGATTCCGGTGCTGCAGATTGGCGACCTCACCCGCATGGTGTGCATCGCCGAGGTCTACGAAGCGGACGCCAAGGAAATCAAGCCGGGGCAGAAGGCAATCATCCACAGTGCGGCGTTGGACGGCGATTTTGCGCTCCAGCAAGGCGACAACGGCAAGATCGCGGGCGGCATTGCGGGCGAGGTGGTCCGCGTCGGGTCGATGGTCTCCAGCGGCGGACTGATTCAGCGCAATCCCCTGGCGCCCGCCGACCGCTCGATCATCGAAGTGCTGATCGCGATCGATCCCGACGACGAGCAGGCCACGGCCGAGGCGGCGGCGCACATTGGTTTGCAGGTCACCGTGTATTTTGGCGAGAAGCCGGGGCGAGCGGCGAGCGGAGCGGCAGCCGCCTCGGCGCGTTGAGGGTCCCACGCCTAGCGACCACGGCCATGCGACGAAGCCATGAAAACGCCCCTGGCATGGAAGAACCTCGTCTATAACAAGGTGCGCACCGCGGTGGCGCTCGCCGGGGTGGGGTTCGCGGTCATTCTCATCTTCATGCAGATGGGCTTCCTCGGGGCGGTGCGCAAAACCGCCACGCAGATTTACGACGCCCTTGACTTCGACCTGATGCTGCGGTCGCCGGCGTACTTGCACCTCACCGAGCCGCGGTCGTTCCCGCGTGAGCGCCTCTACTCGGCGGCCTCGCTGTCGGACGTGGCGAAGGCCACCCCCTTCTATCTCGGCCTCTGCGAGTGGCAGGCGCCGCAGCCACTCGACGTGGCGCCCGCGGATTGGAACGGCCAATGGCGCGGGATCATCGTCATGGGCGTCGACCCGCTCGATCCGCCGTTCGTTCCGGCGCAGCTCCGAGACACGGCCACGCTGCTCACCGACCCGCGGTTTCTGCTGATCGACAGCAAGAGCAAGCCGGAGTTCGGCCCGCGAAATAGCGTGCGATTCGGCCCGGAGGACGTCGGCGTGGAAACCTCGCTCAGCGGCAATCTCGTCCGGATCGTCGGCGTCATTGAGCTCGGCACCGGACTGGCCGCCAATGGCGCGTGCATCACGAACCTCGACGGTTTCGCCCGCGCGTGCTACTGGCAGCCGCTCGACCAGGTGAATTTTGGCTTGCTCAAACTGGCCAACGGCGTCGATCCGGTGGACGCCCAACGGCGCGTCGTGGCGATCGTCGGCCAGCCGGATCCCACGGGCTCGGTCTCCGCGGCGCCTGCCGATTGCGAAGTGCTCACTCGCGCCGAGGTCGTCGAGCGGGAAGAGTACCGCTGGGTCGTCCAAACGCCGCTGGGAAAGATTTTCAACTTCGGCGTGTGGGTCGCCGTGTTCGTCGGGATGGCCATCGTCTATCAGGTGCTGTCGACCGACATCGCCAACATGATGCGCGAGTACGCCACACTCAAGGCGATGGGTTACGGCAATCGATTCCTCACCGGCGTGGTGCTGCAGCAGTCGGTGCTGTTGGCGCTGGTGGGTTACGTGCCGTCGATCGCGGTCTCCTGGGCGTTGTACCTGATCATCGGAACCCGCTCGGGCCTGCCGATGATCATGACCTGGCAAATTGCGGCCCTCGTGCTGCTGTTGGCCGTCGTCATGTGCACCGGCTCGGGCTTGCTCGCCTTGCGAAAGCTCTACGCGGCCGACCCGGCGGATTTGTTTTGAGCGAAGAAAGACTAACCACAAAGACACCAAGGCACGAAGGGGGAGAAGAGACGACAAGAAACAGAGAAAGAAGACCGCTAATAGCCACTGATCCTCGCTCATTCGGATTGGTGAGAGTTGGCGACAATTCGTGTTCCAACTCTCTTCTTCTTTGTGTCTTCGTGCCTTCGTGGTGAATCCCCTATGACGCAGTTCCGCAAAACGCCGCTGGCTTGGAAGAATCTCACGCACGACTGGCGTCGGCTGGTCGTGGCGGTGGCGGGGATCGGGTTCGCGGTGGTGCTCATGTTCACGCAGGTGGGATTCCAGAACGCGCTGTTCGACAGCCAGGTGAAGATGATCGACGATCTGGAGGGCGAGATCTTCCTGGTGAGCCCCGCCAAATACACGCTCGCCGCCGAGAAGCGGTTTCCGCGGGAGCTGGTCCACCAGGCCGCGTCGTGTCCCGGGGTTGCGGGGGCTTATCCGCTGTACACCGAGTTGACGCTGTCGCGGCTCAAGAACTTGCGCGCCGGCGCCTCGAGCAAAGGGTATCCGATCCGCTCGATCGGCTTCCGGCTGGACGACCCTGTGTTCCGTTCGCCGGAGATCAATGCCCAGCTCGCCCAACTGCGGATGCCCAAGGCGGCGCTCGTCGACGTCCGTAGCAAGCACGACATTTTTGACTTCCCCTACGACGACCCCCAGGCGCTGGCCGCCGCTCCCGCGGAGTTGGCCGGCAAGCGCGTCAACCTCGTCGGCACGTTCGACCTGGGCACTGACTTCGCCCATGACGGCAATCTCGTGATGAGCGCCGAGAATTTCGCAGTGTTCTTCCCCGAGCGATTGCAGGGGCGCGACCCGTTGGCGGTTGTCGACCTGGGCGTCGTTCACGTGGCGAGCGGCGCCGACGTGGAATCGGTTCGTCAGGGCATCGACGACCTGCTCGACGACCGCGTCCTCGTGGCCACGCGCGAGCGGTTCCGCAGCCAGGAAGTCGAGTTCTGGAATTCCAGCACGCCCATTGGCATCATCTTCGGCGCCGGCAAAGTGATCGGCTTCGTCGTCGGCATGGTCATTTGCTACCAGGTGATCTACTCCGACATCGCGGACCACATGCCGGAGTTCGCGACGCTCAAGGCGATGGGCTACGGCACGATGTATTTCATCGGACTGATCGTCATGGAAGCCGTGCTGCTGTCGGTCGTCGGGTTCATCCCCGGTGCATTGGCCAGCACGGGGTTGTATGCGGTCCTGGCCGGCGCCACGGGGTTGCTGCTCAAGATGACGCTGGGCTCGATGGCGCTCGTGCTGGCGCTCACGCTGGCGATGTGCATCGGTTCCGGCCTCCTGGCGGTGCGGAAATTGTTGGCGGCGGATCCGGCGAATTTGTTTTGATGGGGAAGTAGGGGAGTGAGTAGGTGAGTAGGTGAGTATGTGAGTATGTAAACTCCTCCGGCTCCCTCCCCCTTGTGGGGAGGGCTGGGGAGGGGGTTGCACCAGTGAACGGTTTGTCGATGAAGTACGCAAAGTTAGTACCCACTTCTTCACCCCTCCCCTAACCCCTCCCCATCAAGGGGAGGGGAACGGATCGGACCTACACTTACTTACCTACTCACTAAAACCACCTATCGACGATCCAATTCAACAAACGTCGCCTCCGACCATGTCCACAATCACTTCCGCTCCCGCGACCAGCGGCGCGTACACGCAAGCGGCCCAACTGCCGAAGACGGTCAAGGTCTCGCACCTGAACCACTACTTCGGCGAGGGCGAGCTCCGCAGCCAGGCACTGCACGACAATATGTTCGAGGTCCGCCGCGGCGAGATTGTCATCATGACGGGCCCGTCGGGCTCCGGTAAAACGACGCTGCTCACGCTCATCGGCACGCTTCGCACGGTGCAGGAGGGGAGCCTTAAGGTTTTGGGGCACGAGCTTAACGGCGCCAGTCCTGATCTGATCGCTCAAATCCGCCGCGAGATCGGATTCATTTTCCAGGCCCACAACTTGTTCGAGTCGCTGACCGCATTCCAGAACGTGAACATGGCCGCGGAGCTGGTGGGCATGAACCCGGCCGAGTCCCGCGACCGGATCAAGGACTTGCTCACGCGGCTGCATCTGGGGCACCGCATCGACTACAAACCGAAAAAACTCTCCGGCGGGCAGAAGCAGCGGATCGCGGTGGCTCGCGGATTGGTCCACCGGCCCAAGCTGGTGCTGGCCGACGAACCCACCGCGGCGCTCGACAAGGAAACGGGCCGCGCCGTGGTGACGCTGTTCCAGGAGCTGGCCCGCGACGAAGGCTGCTCGATCATCATCGTCACGCACGACGACCGCATCCTCGACGTCGCCGACCGGCTCGTGAAGATGGAGGACGGCCGGATCAAAGTCGACGTGGCGGTGCACGAAACCCGCGAGATCGTCGACCTGCTGCGGCAGACGACGCTGTTCTCCGACTTGCCGACGAGCATGCTCATCGAGATCGCCGTGAAGATGCGCGGCGTGACCGCCGAGCCCGGCGAAGTGGTCATCCGCC
Organism: Lacipirellulaceae bacterium; assembly: GCA_044867485.1. Classification (GTDB taxonomy): domain Bacteria; phylum Planctomycetota; class Planctomycetia; order Pirellulales; family Lacipirellulaceae; genus Lacipirellula. Next base: position 47,881 of record JBIOVA010000023.1, read on the forward strand.
AAGGCGACCCCGGCGAGCTGTTTTACCTGATCCGCTCGGGCCGGGTGGACGTGCTCATCGAGAAGGCGGGGCAGAAGGAATCCGTCGCCCAGCTCAGCGACGGGCAGTTCTTCGGCGAGCTGGCGCTGAAGACGGACGAGCCGCGCAACGCGACGATCGTCACCCGGGCGCCGAGCGTGTTTTACACGCTCGGCAAAGCGGACTTCAAAGACGCGCTGGCCCGCAGCAAGACGTTCGTCGACGAGCTGGGGAACTACGTGGCGAAGGCGACGGGGTGACGTGTGGGGGAGCATCTAGGCCCTCGTGGGCATGGGCTTCACACAAAACTCTTCTGTGGGAGCGGTCTCTGACCGCGATGCGGGTTCGCCAGCCACAACCGCTTGTGATGCGACGCGCAATCGGCGTCGGAGACGCCTCCCACAATTCACTCGTTGGGCGATGCCCAGCGTTATGTGAACTTCCGTATACTTCATGTAATCTGCACCCTAGCAGATTGCGCGGCCAATTTCTACACGTAAGGATTTTTTCCACAGATGGCGCAGATGCTCGCAGATGAGGAGAATCGGGGAGGTCTCACGCAAAGGCGCAAAGCCAGAACAAGGCAGGACTAGCAAC
>JBIOVA010000024.1:0-33661 GCA_044867485.1 Lacipirellulaceae bacterium
CGGCGCATCGACAGTTGGTTGTGATTCTCGTCGCGGGCGCCTTCATTCGTATTGTGCTGCTGGGGTTCTTCGGAAGCGATCCACCGACGACGGCCGATGCCCAGGACTACAACGGCCTGGCGGTCGCTCTCATTGAGACGGGTGCATACGCCGACGGCGCAGGGAAGCCGCTGTCGCTGCGACCCCCGCTATTCCCGGCCATCGTGGCCGGCGTCTACTGGGGCTTTGGAACAGAGAACTACCTCGCCGTGTCGGCATTTCACGCCGCCCTCAGCCTGGCGACCGTGGTACTGGCATTTCGGCTTGGCGTCGAAGTCTACTCGCCCCGAGCGGGCGTCGTCGCGGCCGCGGTGACATGTTTTTATCCGTCCCTGCTGGCGTACAACCAGTTTTTGTTGAGCGAAGTGCAGTTCGCGTTCTTCGTCACGGCCGGCGCACTGCTGAGCGTGCTGACGTTGAAGACGGGAAACTTCGGCGCTGCTGCGCTGCTGGGTTTATGCTTAGGGCTGGGCGCGCTGACGCGCAGCGTGTTGTGGCTCTTCGCGCCGCTATTGTCCGTGGGGCTCTCGATGGCGACCAACGCAAGGCTCGGGCGACGAGTGGCGGTCGCCGCGTTGACGCTGGGCGTGTTTGCCGCAACCATTGCACCATGGGCGTGGCGGAACACGCGCGTGCATCAGACCCTGACGTTCATCGACGTCATGGGCGGACGCAACGTCATGATGGGCAACTATGAGTACACGCCGCTCGACCGGTCGTGGGCCACGATCGATTCGCAAACGGGAGCTCGTGCGTGGAATCGCGTGCTTGCCGCCCAAACGGCAAACTACAGCCAACTCACCCAGGGCCAGATCGACAAATTGGCAATGCGATACGGCGTGCAATACTTCTTTGCCCATCCGTGGCAATCTCTTATGCGCTCGACAGTCAAGTTCTTCAATTTCTGGCAATTGGAGCGAGAAATCGTGGCGGGGCTGCGTCAGGGCGAATTGGGGAAGGCGCCCAGGGTCGTGACAATGGTCGTGGCCCTGGCCGTGTGTGGCGCCTATGCAGCGGTCGCGTTTGGCGCGATTTTTGGCGCGCTCGTTGCGCCGCCAGTCCATCGCGCGAGCCACGCGGTGCTTCTGGCTTGGATCGCCTTTCCGTGCATCATTCATGCTGTGGCGTTCGCCCATTCGCGATATCACCTGCCGTTGATTCCGATCTTGGCGGTCTATGCCGCGGGGGCGTTCATCAATTGGTCGGAAATTATCGAGCGCCGGAGAAATTGGGCGTTTTCTTTCGCGTGCTTCGCGTGCGCGGTGCTGGCGGCGAGCTGGGTGCGCGAGTTCATCATGGTGGACATGAAGTGGTTCATTTAGATCCCAAAAATTCCCGTCGCGGACTCTCCCGAAGGAGCATGCCATGCCCGGCATAGCAGGGACCTGTTCGGCGGCGAGCGAACCCGGCCGGCGTCAGCTTGAATTGGATGGCATGCTCGCGCGCATGGCGAGATCATCTCAAGCCGCCGCAGGCAATGGGAAGGCGAGCGAGCACGCGGTCTTCGGTTGCATCGGGCGGGGCGGCGACGCAGCCGAAGGACGCATGGCCACGCTGGGCGATTCGGCGATCGTGTTCGACGGTACGCTGTATGGCGAAAGGTCAACGTCTGCACGAGCGACCGCGAACGGCACAGCGAGCTGGGGTCGGCCGGACGCGGCGCGTTTGTTGCAGGGATACATGGACGAAGGCGGCAACTTTCTCGCCAGGCTCGAAGGGCGCTTCTCCGCAGCGATTTGGGACGCCCGTCGTAAATTATGCGTGTTGGCGAACGACAAGTTTGGCATGAAGCCGTTGTACTATAGCCATCGCGGAGACCGATTCGCGTTCGCTTCGGAGATCAAATCGCTCCTGACATTGCCTTGGATCTCCAGGGACCTCAATTCTCAAGGGCTCGTCCAGTTCTTTGCATATGGGCATTTGTGGAATAACGATACGTTCTTCCAGTCGGTGCGATGTCTCGAACCGGCCACGATCGCCACGTTTGATCCCGGCGAGCGGACTTTTCGCAAGGAGCGTTATTGGCGGCCGCAGGCTTTGGCGCGGCGCAGCGTGGACGAGAGCCTCGTGGATTTGGACGCCCAACTCAAGGTGGCCGTCGACGACCGAACCTTGGGCGCCCAACGGCTGGGCGTATCTTTGTCCGGCGGACTCGATGCACGTACTGTCCTGGGCCTGATGGACGTCGACCGCACGTCCCCCACGTGTGTAAGCCTAGGCATGGAAGGCAGCCTGGATCAGCGCAGTGCGCGCCGACTCGCGGAGCTGGTCGGCTGCGACTTTCACACGCTGGTATTGGGCCAAGGATTCCTGGGCGAGTTCGAGCGTCATCTTCACGACATGGTCGAGTTGACTGACGGTCACTACCTGTCGCAGTGCATCGTGATGCCCACGCTACCGCTCTATTCGATGTTGGGCGTCCGCACGCTGTTGCGAGGGCACGCGGGCGAGCTCGTGCACATGCACAAGGCCTACAACTTCTCCGTGGACGACGGCATTCAGGCCGTTGGCGATCAGCAGTCGCTGCACGACTGGCTGTTTCCGCGTCTGCAAAGCCATCTGACCGACGGCGTGCCGGAGACGTTGATCTGCGGCGTCGCGTCGCAGGACTTCGCGGCGATCGCTCACCAATCGCTTCACGAGGCGCTCGACGAGACCGCGCGTTGGGAGCACCCCGTCGATCGCATCGCCCAACTGTTTCTCGATCAACGCATGCATCGCGAGACGGCCATGTCGCTGGCGAAGATTGGGTCGGTGGTCGACGTTCGCGTTCCGTATCTCGATGGTCGATTCGTGGAAGCGGTGTTTGCGGCGCCGATCGAACTGCGAATCGGCGAACGCGTGCAGACGTACATGCTGCAGAATCGTCGGCCCGAGTTTCTGCGGCCGCCGAACTCGAATACCGGCGCGCCCGTGGGCGCCAGCAGGCTGCGGCGAGAATTCAGCTACTATCGCATGAAGATTCTCGCCAAGCTCGGCGTCAAGGGATACCAGCCGTACGAGCGACTCGGCTTGTGGCTACGACGCGAATTAAAGCCCGTGGTCGAACGCGTGCTACTCCAGCCGGAGTGTTTGGAACGGGGCGTTTTGCAGCCGGACGCGGTGCGCGGCGTCGTTCGTCGCCATCTTGCCGGCGAACGGAATCATACGTTCCTGGTGCTTGCGATGATGATTGTGGAGACCGGCTTCCGACAGTTGCTGGACCGCGACGCAGGCGACGCTCAGCCGAACGACCCAATATCGGATCGCCCGGAACCAGTCTCCGCGGAAATGTAAGTCGGATGAACGGCGCTGCACCCAAATCCGTCGTGTGCCAGCTTGTCCACGGCCTGCCCGTCGGCGGGACCGAAGTGCTGGTAGACCGGCTCGTGCGGCGTCTGGCGTCCCGCTTTCGGATCGTCATTGCATGTTTGGACGAGATCGGCGAGCTCGGCCAGCGGCTGATCGACGACGGCGTGCAAGTCCATTCGCTCCATCGCCGCCCGGGCTTTGACTGGAGTTGCGTGCGCCGCCTGGCACGTTTGTTGGCGGATGAGCGCGTGCAGCTTGTCCACGCCCACCAGTACACGCCGTTCGCTTACGCGGCGGCGACGCGGCTGCTTGGGCGTCGACCTCGGATCGTGTTCACCGAGCACGGACGTTTTTATCCCGATTATGCCAGCCGCAAGCGTAAAGTTTTTAACCGCCTGATGACGACGCGACGTGATCGGCTTATCGCCGTTGGCGCCTCCGTTCGGCAGGCGTTGATCGACAACGAGGGCCTGTCCGCGTCTCAGATCCAGGTGATTTACAACGGCGTCGATCTCTCGCCGCTCGCCGGCGCTTCGGGACGGCGGGCGCCGATGCGACAGGAGCTGGGCGTCACTGACGACGAGTTCCTTGTGCTTCAAGTGGCCCGGCTCAATACGATCAAGGATCACGCCACGGCGATTCGCGCGCTGGCCGCGGCTATCCCGAGCTGCCCGCACATGCGCCTGGCCCTGGTCGGCGACGGGCCGGAACGCCAGAACATCGAGACGCAGATCGCCGCCCACAAACTTGAGAAGCATGTGACGATGCTTGGGCAGCGACGCGATGTTGCCGACCTGCTGGCGGCGGCGGACGCGTTTCTGCTGACGAGCGTCAGCGAGGGCATTCCCGTCACCATCATTGAAGCGATGGCTACCGGCCTGCCTGTCGTCTCGACGGCGGTCGGGGGTGTTCCCGAGTTGATCAGCCACGGCGAGTCGGGGCTTGTGGCGCCGGCGGGCGATGATGCCCAACTGGCTGAAGCACTCGTCCGCTTGGCCAGCGACGCGGGGCTGCGCTCGCAGTTGGCTGAGTGCGCCCGCCGTAGAGCCGTGACGCGATTCTCTGAAGATCAAATGGTGGATCAGTATGCGCGGTTGTACGTCGATGCGCTGGACGGGTTGGAGGCGTCGCCCGCGACCGGCCGCGATGTTTCGGCGTCGCTGCCGCACGCCACATGAGCGACCCGGCTTGGTAACCTCTGCAATCGCGTGACTGCCGCAAGGCGACTTTGCATGTCCCACGATCAAAAACAGCCGGCCGACGTCGTCGTATCGTTCATCATTCCGGCATGGAATGAGGAGCGACACCTTGCCCGATGCCTGGCGTCGATCGCGGAACTAGCCTTGCCAGGCGGCGTTGGGTCCATCGAAACGATCGTTGTCGACAACGAATCGACGGACGGAACTGCCGCCGTCGCGGTGCAACGCGGCGCACGCATCTGTCCCGTGCCGCCGGGTCGGGCGTCGCGGGCGCGAAATGCCGGCGCTCGAATGGCAACAGGCCGGTGGCTCGCGTTCGTCGACGCCGATTGCGAATTAGCGCCCGACTGGCTTTCAGAGTGTAGCCGACACTTTCAAGACGCCGACGTCGTGGCCGTCGGCGCTGCGATGCGGTCGCCGGCACAGGGCGCGAGTTGGGTCGAGCGGTCGTGGCACGCCCTTTCCACGGCCCGGTCGCCGCGTCAACCGACCGACGTCCGTTGGTTGCCGACATTCAATCTTTTGGTGCGGCGGCGGGATTTCGACGAAGTGGGCAGATTCAACGAGGACCTAGTGACTTGCGAGGATTGTGACCTCGGCTACCGGTTGGCCACTCGGGGGCGCCTGATGTTCGAGCCTGGCTCGACCGCGGCGCACCACGGCGAATCGCAAACTCTGTCGCAGCTCTTTCGCCGCGAGGCCTGGCGCAGCCAAGGCAACTTGCTGGTGGCGCGGATGCGAGCGAGCGATTGGCGGAATTGGATCAGCTTGGCGCTGCCGCCCGCGTCTGTTGCGGGCCTCGTCCTGGCGATCGTGTTTGCCTTGGCAGCCACGCGCCAAAGCGGCGCCTACTGGCCGTGGAGCCTAGCGGCGCTGGGCGTGTTCGCGCTGCCGTTTGGATTGGTGCTGTCGCGAGTCGTCAATCGAGCCCCAACGGCGATGTTGCCGTCGATTCTGGTCGTGTTCGGAACGTATCTCGCCGCTCGAACCGCTGGACTGTTCTTTTCTGTTCCGCGCGTCACCCGGGATGCGAGCTAACCGTCGATGACGCACATAGCAACCACGGTTGATTTCACAACGGTTGGTGATGGGCCAGCCGCGGCCAAAGTCGCGCGGCTGCCGATGGTCATGCACGCTCGCGTCGTCACCGGTGCAGGCGGCGGACCTGACAAGACGATCATCAATTCGCCTCGATTCCTCGGTCAGCACGGTTACGGGTGTGTCTGCGCGTTCCTGCGGCCGCCGGCCGATCCAGGATTTGAGGTTATTCGTCAGCGTGCCCGGGACGCGTCGGCCGCGATCGTCGAAATCGACGATCGCGGTCCATGGAGTCCGTCAATTGTCGCACGCCTTCACCGCATCTGCGAGGCTCACAACGTCGACGTCTGGCATGCCCACGACTATAAGACCAACCTGTTGGGATTGCTTCTCCGGCGACGCCGGCCAATGCGGCTGATCACTACCTGCCACGGCTGGGTGGAGCGCACTTGGAAGACTACGATCTACCATCAAGTGGATCGGCTGACGCTTGGGCGCTATGATCGCGTCATCGCCGTCTCGGCGGATATCCACGACCGCTGCCTGAAATTGGGCGTGCCGGCCGAAAGGCTCAAGCTCATCGAAAACGCGATCGATACGGAGCGCTACGCTCGACGCCAACCGGTCGCCACGGCAAAACGAGCAATGGACTGGCCGGAGGAACGTTTCCTGATTGGCGCCGTCGGTCGGCTGGCCGACGAAAAAGGCTTCGACCTCCTGCTCAGGGCGGTCGCGAAGCTCGCCGCCGAAGGACGGGACGTGGGGCTCGCCATTGCAGGCGATGGCGCCGGACAGGCCGCTCTGGAGCGGCTTGTCGGCGAACTGGGGATGTCGGATCGCGCTCGCCTGCTGGGATTCCAAAGCGAGCTCATCCCGTTTTACGAGGCGATGGACGCGTACGCGCTCAGCAGTCGCCGCGAGGGCCTGCCGAACGTCCTCCTGGAAGCGATGGCGATGGCCGTCCCTGTCGTCTCGACGCGGGTCGCAGGCGTGCCAATGTTGATCGACGACGGCAAGAGCGGTTTGTTGACGGACATTGGCTGCGTCGATCAACTCGCCGCCGCCTTAGCGCGAATGATGGACGACGCCGAGCTGCGGAAACGACTGGCCGACGCCGGACGCGCCACGATCGTCAATCGCTACAGCTTCACGGCGCGAATGGCGAAGGTGGCAGCGCTCTACGACGAACTTCTCAACTCGGCGCCCTCGGCCCGGGATGGGACCCCATGAGCCCGGCCACGGCAGCGACCGAGGGCGCGATCGAAGCGTCCGTTCACTGCGGCAAAGCTGCTGAGACGGCGACCGCCGCATGGGCGGAGCTTCGCCGGCGTTGCGTCGCCCCGTCGCCGAGCCTCCGGAACGAGTGGCTCGCCATCTTGCGGGACGGGCTCGGGCACAAGCCCTATTGCATCGAAGTGCGACGCGGTACGGCGACGGTGGGGCTTCTGCCGTTGAGTTTCCTGCACACGCGCCTCTTTGGCAAATTCCTCGTCGGCATGCCATATCTCAACATTGGCGGGGTGATCGCGGAGGATGAGTCGGTGGCGACACGCTTGATTGACCAGGCGGTGAAGCTGGCCGATGAGTTGGATGTGCGGTATTTGGAGCTCCGGCATGACAGACGCTGGCCGCACCCGGCGCTCGGCGCGGAGTCGACGCAGAAAGTTCACATGCGGCTCGATTTGCCGGCCGATGCAGACGAGCTGTGGCGTTCCTTCAAGCCTAAGGTCCGCAACCAGATTCGCAAAGCCGAGCAGCACGGCTTGACGGTCGACTGGGGCGGTCACGAGCTGCTCGACGACTTCTATCGTGTGTTCGCCATCAACATGCGCGACCTGGGCACGCCCGTATTTGGCCGACGACTGTTTGCCACGATTCTCGACCACCTGGGCGAAGACGCAGAGATTTGCGTTGTTCGCCATCATGGGGCGGCGTGCGCCGTTGGCATGCTCCTGCATGGCGAAGGCATCGCTGAGACGCCGAGCGCTAGTTCGCTGCGGCAGCACAACGCCCTCAACGGCAACATGCTGCTGTACTGGAGCTTTCTGCGCCGCGCGATCGAGCGGAACCAGCGGCTGTTCGATTTCGGCCGCACGACCGTTGGCAGCAACACGCACCGCTTCAAGGCGCAGTGGGGCGCCCAGCCTCATCCCGCCGTGTGGCAGTACTATGTGCGACAAGGCAGCGTCGGCGAGATGCGACCGGACAATCCCAAGTTGCAGCGGCGCATTGCCGTGTGGAAGAAGCTGCCAGTCTGGCTGACGCGGTTGGCCGGACCGCACATCGTGCGGGGTATTCCGTGACGGCGTGGCATCGCAGAGTGAAGGTCGTCATCGCGGCGACTCTCGTAGTGGGCGCATCGTGCGGCATCGACGCGTTCCCCCAACCAGGAGCGGCGTTCGTCCGCCAGCATGATTGGGACGTTGCCAGCAGCGTCTGGCTCAAGATCGATACGCACATCCACTCGAACTTCTCCGATGGAAGCTGGACGATTGAGGCGCTCGTGGACGAAGCCGCCAAGAACGGCTGCGACGCCGTCGCGATCACCGATCATGCGGACGACGATCTCCGTGGCGCCAGCGAGGAGTACTTCGTTGAGCTGCGGCGGGCGCGCCGGCAACACCCGGAGATGATTGTGTTGGCTGGCGTCGAATGGAATGTCCCGCCCCACGTGGGCGACGAACACATCACCGTGTTGGTCGAGCCCACGCTCGACGAGGCGGTCATGCTGGCAGAATTCAAGGACCGCTTCGACGATTTGCATGGCGAGCCGCGACCGGCAGAGTTGGCGATCGAGGCCTTACAATGGCTGAATAAGAAATGCGCTGCCACGAGGACGCTTGCTGTGGCGGCCTACAACCATCCGGGCCGCAAGCGCGACTCCCTGGAGTCGTTTCACGAAGAGTTCGTCAAGCTGCGGGGCGCCAGTCCGCTGCTGATCGGCTTCGAAGGCGGCGTCGGTCACCAGGCGGGCAATCCCCTGGGCGGTTACGACGGCCCTGTACAACTGGAGGAGCGATGGGATCCCGCGGCGGCGACCGTCGGAGGCGTGTGGGACCAGTTGCTCGGGCAGGGCGTCGACGCGTGGGCGGCTCTGGCGACGTCCGATTTCCATCACGACCAACCGGGCGGCGCGTCGGACTATCCTCCCGGAAAATTCTCGGAGACGTGGGTGCTGGCTCCGGAGCGATCGGCGCGCGGCGTGCTGCGGGCGCTGCAGGCGGGCAGCTTTTTTGGCGCCCACGGGCAGATCGTGCGGCGAGCTCAATGGACCGTGACGACCGACGGGCTCGCTAGGCCGGCCCAGGCGGGCGAGGCGATTCGCGTTGCGCCCGGCGTCCTCTGCCGCGCATCACTCCAGTTCAACGTTCCGCAATGGGATTGGCAGGACGTGGCCAACATCATCAGCAGCGTCGAGATCATCGGCGTCGATTCCAGCGGGGCGCACATCCTGGCAACGTTCCATGCGCCGACAACCGGCAATGAGCTGGGCGTGGATTTCGAGGTCCCCAGCGGCGGCATCGTTGTTCGGGCTCGTGGTCGCCGGGATGTGTTCCAGCGCCCCGACTATATGTTCATGACGAACCCGATCCGCATCGCCGTCGAGTGACTCGGCGGCTTCTCCACCGCGTCCTTGTCCTGTGAACGCAGGGCGCTTGGATGCCGGACTTCTTCTTGTTTAGACGCGGATGACTCCTCAGCTTTTCTTGGCCACGAGCCTGGCAGGCGTTCTCATTGGCATCCCCCTGGGATTTGTCGCGTGGGCGCTCGGCAACGCGCGGCGCGGAGCGACGAACGTGTCGCACGGTTCGAGCGACGTCGCCGCTCCGCTCGCGGACAATTCGTCCTGGCTACTGCGTCGCTGGGCACGGACCGCATACTTCGGCTGCCTTGGTCTCAGCGTCGTGCTGGTTGGATTGATGCTGGCCCGAGGCGACTTTGGGATGCAGACGGTCGTGCGCTCGATGATGCTCTATCTATTCGCAGCAGGGTTAGCTGCTGCGGCGCCGTGGCGGCCGATTCTAGGTCCGCTGGCCTATATCGTCGTCTCCTATGCGCTGCCCCGCGAGGATCCGGTCACGCTCGCGGTAATGTCCACGGGCGGCGTCTCGATGCTGACGGTCTTGAGCGTCGGCGCCCTTGCCGTAGGGCTAATCGAGCAAGGTCGTCTGCCTGAATTGCCGCGCAACGGCGCCGTTTGGGCGCTGCTCGCATTCTCTTTCTGGACGGGAATCGTCGTTCTTGTCGCGATGTGGAATGGTCATCCCATCAGCGACGACCTCTGCCATCGCACGGCGCGCATCGTCCAATCGATCGTGCTGTTCTTGACCGTCTATTTCGCCAAACCGGCCCTTAACGAAGTCAGAGTCTTCGTCGCCGCGGCGTCCTGCATGCTCATTGCCCGAGCGGTACGATTCACGGATGGGGTCCGCCTGGAACAAAACCTAGCCGCGCTGATTGCCGTCACCGTCCCGTGGACTGTCGCCCTCGCCGTGGGCAGCCGGGGCTGGGTTGCTCGAATTGGAGGCGGCCTGCTGGCGCTTAGTTTGGCGGGGCTTGTCGCGTTGATTGCCAATCGCGGCGCCTTTCTCGGGCTGGCAGGCGCCGTGCTTGCGACGTGGGCCGTCGCGCATTGGAAGTGGCGGATTGCCGCTGCGTGTACGCCCGTCTTTCTGCTGTTTGCTCTGCTGCTGCCCCGCACGACGATCGGCCAACGAATCGACGCGGCGTATTCCCATGGCAACGTTGATGAGTCAGCCGTATCCCGCCTGGAAATCTGGAGTTTCGGCGTCGAGCTTGCTCGACAGCACCCCATCTTTGGCGTTGGCCCAGAGAATTACGCCCATTACTTGAGGGAATACTTCTGGCTCCAGGACAGCAATTTCGGCGCACACAACATCTTCGTCGACGTCGTCGCCGAAATGGGTTATCCAGGCTTAACGTTGTTCGTTGTGTTCTGGTGCTCCGTGACAGGCTTCCTGATGCGAGCGATCGGTCAGCGATCCCACGACGCGACCTGGTTCTTCCTTGTTGGCTCGTTGGCGAGCGTCGGGGCCTATCTCGTCGCAGGGACGTTTCTCTCGCTCGCTTCGTTGACGTTTATCTATGTGCTGACAGGGCTTTCATTGGGAATTGCCGACGCCAGCCTGACCCCAGTGCCCCGATCATTGGCAGCAGGCACTAGTCCGACGACGGCCGGCCGAAATCGCAGCGTCTTGGGACGGGCCGAACTCGATTTCGTCACGCTCCTGTACGCCGGATTTGTGGTCATCGGATCGCTCACGCCGTTCGAAAGCCAAACCGTAGGACTCGCCGAAGCCGGACGGCAGTTTCTCGCGCTGCGGTGGTGGCCGCCGGATTTCAGTCGACGAGTCGATACGGTGTCCAACGTCACATTGTTTGTGCCGCTGGGCTTCCTCTTCATGGGCAGCTTGACGTGCGACGTGAAAAGCCGCGTGCAACAGCTGGCGGCGGCTGCGCTGGTGCTGACGGGCGCCGTGGGTTTCGGCGCCAGCGTCGAGTATCTTCAATGTTGGTTTCCTCAACGAACGACCTCCGCCAACGACGTCGTAGCCCAGCTCATCGGCACGATCATCGGCATTGGGCTGTGGACCGCCGTGGGCCAGCGCGCAGCCGACCTCTGGCGGCAGTGGCGGACGGGTCGGGCGGATCTCTCGGCCAGCCAAAAGGCGATTGTGTGGTACAGCATTGGGCTCCTGCTTTGGTGGTGCTGGCCGCTTCAGCTCTCGTTGCATCCGGTCGATCTCTATCACAAGTTTCGCGACGGGTATTTGAGCCCCTCCTACTACTCCGACTATGCAACGCCGTTTGACGGCGGGGCGTATTCCGTCGTCGCCAGGCTGCTGTTGCCTGCGCCAATGGGCTGGTTCCTCTCCAGCGCCTGGCGGAGGCAATCCGAATCGTGGCGCTCTTGGCAACATGTCCTCTGGCTAGCTACGGCCGCGGCAGTGGGCATCGAAATGATGCGCGTAATGACCCATGGGCAAATCGCGTCCGGGGACCAAGTCTTGGTCTCGTTCGCTGGGATCCTGGTTGGCGCCGTTGTTCATCGGCAAGTCGTCAGAATCATCGCAATCGCGTGAGCCACGGCCGAAGATTCCGGTCCTTGCCTGCCAGACGCAGGCCACTGGCGTTGCGTCACCTTGCACGACGGGCGATGATCAACTCGATGCGTAGCCGGGCCACTTGATCCGATTCCCGTCAGCAAGGACTATGTCTGTCTATCTCGTCACCGGCGTTGCGGGTTTCATCGGCAATCACCTGGCGGCGAAACTCCTCGTCGCGGGGAAGTCGGTCGTCGGCGTCGACAACCTGAACGACTATTACAGCGTTCCGTTGAAACGAGATCGCCTCGCGCGGCTAACACATCCGCAGTTCCGTTTCGAGCGACTTGATCTGGCCGATCGCGCGCGGACGGCGGCGCTGTTCAGCGAGCAGCAGTTCGACGTCGTGCTGCATATGGCGGCGCAAGCCGGAGTGCGTTATTCGCTCGACAATCCGCATGCATACGTCGACAGCAACGTCACGGCGTTCGTTAACGTCCTAGAGGGTTGCCGGGCTGAGCCGCCGCGACACTTCGTTTACGCTTCGTCGAGCTCCGTCTATGGCGCCAATCGCAAGACTCCCTTCGCGGTTGGCGACGCCGTCGATCAGCCGATCAACCTTTACGCGGCGACCAAACGCGCTAACGAGCTGATGGCGTACTCGTACAGTCATCTGTATGGTCTCCCGACGACCGGACTGCGGTTCTTCACGGTCTACGGCCCCTGGGGCCGGCCTGATATGGCAATCTACAAATTCGCCGACGCCATCGTTCAGGGACGTCCCATTGACGTTTACAACAACGGCCAGATGAGCCGCGACTTCACGTACATCGACGACATCGTCGAGGGCGTGCTACGGATCGCCGAGCAGCCGCCGGCCGCTTCGTCGACGGGGCCGGCGGCGCCCTCGGCGTTGTACAACATCGGCAACAACTCTCCCGTCGAGCTTGACCGGGTGATCGCCGCACTGGAGTCGTCGCTCCAAACCAACGCCCTTCGGAACAACTGCCCGATGCAGCCGGGCGACATGCTGACGACGTTTGCCGACATCGAGCCGCTCGATCAGGCCGTCGGCTTTCGCCCGTCAACGAGCATCGAAACCGGCATTGCCCGGTTTGTGGAGTGGTATCGCGCGTACCACTCCGTTTCTCAGGTCCGTTAGCGCTGGCCTCTCTTGCCCGGCCAAGGGCGCTGGCGGTATAAGTCCGCCAGCCGCCATGGCACATCTTTCGGGAGACCACGCATGGGCGCGATTGGCACGACGATAACTCTCCTGTTCCTGTCGAACATCTTCATGACGTTCGCGTGGTATGCTCACCTCAACAATCTGTCGCACCGGCCGTGGTGGATTGCCGCCCTAGTGAGTTGGGGCATCGCGCTGTTCGAGTACTTGCTGCAGGTGCCGGCCAACCGCGTCGGCCACAGCGCGCTCAACGTCGGACAGCTCAAGATTCTCCAGGAGGCGATCACGCTGACGGTGTTCGTGCCGTTCGCCATTTGGTATATGAAGGAACCGGTTGGTTGGAACTACTTGTGGGCGGCGCTGTGCGTGTGCGGGGCGGTGTATTTTGTCTTCTCGAAGTAATGTGATCCGCGCGGCGGTGGCGGCGCTGGCGATGTGCTTGCCGTCGGTGTCCCGATGCGTCGCTCAGGAAGCCGCCGAGCGGGCGAGCCTTGTGGTGATGGGGCGCGTGTGGACGGCCGATCCGCAGCGGCCGTGGGCCGAGGCCGTCGCGATCGCCGGCGAGCGGATTCTTACCGTGGGAACCCGCGACGAGACGGCGCGCGTGGTCGACGGCGAGACGCGCGTGATCGACGCCGGCGACGGGTTGGTCACGCCAGGCCTGGCCGACGCCCATATCCACATGGTCGACGGCGGGATGCGCCTAGCGTCGGTGCAAGTGCGCGACGCGACGACGCGCGAGGAATTCGTTCGCCGGCTCGCCGAGTATGCGAAGTCGTGCCAGCCGGGCGAGTGGATCACGGGCGGCGATTGGGACCATACGCGGTGGGGCGGCGAGCTGCCGGAGCGGGCGTGGATCGACGCCGCGACGCCCGACAATCCCGTGTGGATCCAGCGGCTTGATGGGCACATGGCGCTGGCCAACACGGCCGCGTTGAAGACGGCTGGCGTCGCGGACGACGTGGCCGACGTCGCGGGCGGCGAGATCGTGCGCGACGTCGACGGCCGGCCCACCGGCATTCTCAAGGACAACGCGATGGGGCTCGTCGACCGGGCCGTGCCAGCGGATTCGCTCGCAGCCCGCGTCGAAGCCGTCGCCAAAGCGTCGGAGTACCTGGCCGAGCGGGGCGTCACGTTCGTGCACAACATGGGCTCGTGGAGCGATCTCGAAGCGTTCCGGCTGGCCCGGCGGCGCGGGCAGCTCAAGACGCGAGTGTATGCCTCCACGCCGTTGGCCCAGTGGGAGAAGCTGGCCGACGAGGTCAAAGCCCGCGGGCGCGGCGACGACTTGGTCCGCATCGGCGGGCTCAAGGGGTACGTCGACGGCTCGCTCGGATCGCACACCGCGGCGTTCCTTGCGCCGTTCTCGGATGCGCCCAGCGACAGCGGCTTGCTTGTGAACACAGTCGAGGATCTTGAAGCGTGGACGGCGGCGGCGGATCGTGCGGGGTTGCAGGTGGCGGTGCACGCGATTGGCGATCGCGCGATCCGCCTGCAGCTCGACGTGTTCGAGCGGGTCGCGGCAGCCAACGGACAGCGAGATCGGCGGTTCCGCATCGAGCACGCCCAACACATCGATCCCGCCGACGTGCCGCGGTTCGCGAAGCTGGGCGTGATCGCGAGCATGCAGCCGTACCACTGCATCGACGACGGCCGCTGGGCGGAGCGCGTCATTGGCGCCCGGCGGAGCGAGACGACGTATGCGTTTCGCTCGCTACTGGACAGCGGCGCTCGGCTGGCGTTTGGGAGCGACTGGTTCGTGGCGCCGCCCACGCCGCTGGAAGGCGTCTACGCGGCGGTCACGCGGCGCACCCTTGACGGCGCCCATCCCGACGGCTGGGTGCCGCAGCAGAAGATCACGATCGAGGAATCGCTGCGGGCTTACACGATCGGCGCCGCCTACGCGGGGTTCCAGGAGGGCTCGCTGGGGTCGCTCGCGCCGGGGAAGCTGGCCGACTTGGTGATTGTGGATCGCGACCTCTTTAACACGCCGCCCACCGAGATCGGCGAGGCCAAGGTCGTGATGACGATCGTGGGCGGTCGCGTTGTGTATGAGCGCCAGGCGCCCTAGCTCCAGAACCTCCGGTCGAGCATGCGGTAGTTGACGGCTTCGCCGACGTGCTCCTGGTGGATGTCGTCCGCGTCGTCGAGGTCGGCGATCGTGCGGGCGACGCGGAGGATCTTGTCGTGGGCGCGGGCTGAGAGGCCGGCTTCGTTGACGCTTGATTCCAGCAAATCGCGGCTGGCGGCGTCGAGCTGGCACACCTGGCGGACTTGCCGGCTCGTCATCTGGCCGTTGGTTTGCTTGGTGGCGCCGCCGAAGCGCGCCGTCTGCCGGGCGCGGGCGGACGCGACCTGCTGGGCCATCGTCGCGCTGTCGGTGCCGCGGGGGCCGGTCGACAGCTCTTTGAACGGCACGGCCGCGACCTCGATGTGGATGTCGATGCGGTCGAGCAGCGGGCCGCTGATCTTGGCCATGTAGCGCTCGATCTGCGGCACGCTGCAATGGCACTCTCGGCGCGGGTCGCCGCGATAGCCGCAGGGGCACGGGTTGAGCGACGCCAGGAGCATGAAATCGGCGGGAAACTCGGTCGCCCGCAGGGCGCGGCTGATCGCGACCGTGCCGTCTTCCAGCGGCTGGCGGAGCACTTCGAGCGTCGTGCGGTTGAACTCGGGAAGTTCGTCGAGAAATAGCACGCCGTTGTGGGCGAGGCTAATCTCGCCGGGCGACGGGGTCGAACCGCCGCCCACGAGGCCCGCGTTGGAGATCGTGTGGTGCGGCGCGCGGAAGGGCCGGCGGACCATCAACGGCTGGCCCGGCGCCAGTTTTCCCAAGGCGCTGTAGATGCGGGTCGTCTCGATCGACTCCTCGGGCGTGAGCCGCGGGAGGATCGAGGGGACGCGCTTGGCGAGCATCGTCTTGCCAGCGCCGGGCGGGCCAACCATCAACAGATTGTGGGCGCCAGCGGCGGCGATGGTGACCGCCCGCTTCGCCATTTCTTGCCCCCGTACGTCGGCGAAGTCCTCTTCGTCGCCGGCGAGCTGGTCGAACAACGCCGCCACGCGGCACGGCTCGGGCTCGATCGCGAGTTGCTCGACGAGGAACGCGGCGGCCTCGGCGAGCGAGTTCACCGGGATGACGTCGAGGCCGTCGACGACCGCGGCTTCGGCCGCGTTGTCGCGGGGGACGATGATCCCGCGGATTCCACGACCGTGTGCCACTGCTGGCTCGTCCAGCAGTGGAACCCGGGCTTCAGCACTGCTGGACGAGCCAGCAGTGGCGCCCTGACGTCGTGCCGCCATGGCCATCGAGAGCGCTCCTTTCACGGGGCGCATCGTGCCGTCGAGGGCGAGCTCGCCGACGATCGCGTAGCGGTCGAGCAGCTCGGCCGCGAGCTGTCCGCTGGCGGCTAACAGGCCGAGAGCGATGGGCAGGTCGAACGACGCGGCCTGTTTGGGAAGCTCGGCCGGGGCCAAGTTGATCACCACGCGGTTGCTGGGGAGGATGAACCCGCTGTTGACGATGGCCCGCTCGATGCGGTGGATGCTTTCCTTCACGGCTTGCTCGGGCAGGCCGACCAGGACCGTGCGGGGGAGGGCGGCGTAGGAGACGTCGACCTCGGCGACGACCGGCAGCGCGTCGATCCCCAGGAGCGAGAAGGTGTGGAGCTTGGCGAGCATGGAGGTGGAGTATAGCAGGGGGGGAAGGCAGGCTGGAGGCTGGAGGGCTTGGGGCACACCGCGGAAGGGAATGCCCCGACCAGCTCCGTCATCGCGGCACTGGTCGGAGTATTTGGCGGGCGACTCGCCGTGCATCGAAGCGTGGCGTTTGCGGACATTTCCGGGAGGCGGCGGGAGGCGTCATTGGCCGAAATGACCGAGAAAACGGGGCGTGACGGGCGTCAGGGATTCCGGCGAATTGTCCGGGAATTGACCGGTATTGGCCCCGTATTGTCCGGTTTTGTCCGCGTTCGGGTCGGTTGCGCGTCGTATTCTTGTGCGCGCTGGCGCCCGATTGGCGACCGCTGGGGTCGAGACGACCACGTTTCGCTCTGAGGACCCTCGGCGGTCATCGGGAACCAGGCGTCCTGATCGTTGATTGCGGCGCGCAGCGGGAGTGATCTCGCGGCGCCGGCGGCTTCCGGCGGCGCGAGCGATTGGCGTTTTGAGTTATCAAAGAACGACGGCGGCACGGGGCAGGAGCCAAGGCGGGCGACCGCTGACGGACGCGGATTTGCGCTGATTTCGGACGGGATGACCAGCGTCCATCGGCGAAATCCGCGATCTCAGGGCCTTGGCAAGCATTCTTGGGCTGCCCCAGATCGTGACGATACATGTGTACATTACACGAGTCAGCGGCCGAATTCAAGAAGAATTCTTGGCCAGGGGGGAGAATCGGTTGAGGAGCGGCGTGACGAGTAAGGGACTTACGCTCAAGGCAATCAAGGCTGACCGCGAAGCAAAGTCGGCCAGATATCCAAGGCAAAGGCGTAATGCAGAGTATTTGTACCTGTTCTCTTTTCTCCCTCCCGTTTCTCTTTGTCGCTGCGGCGCAGCCGCACCGATTGGAGAACTTTTTGGACGATTTCGCCGCGTGTGGGGCTTTGCCCATAAATTCGGGCTCAACCACAAGCGATTGCGCCATCGATGTCTGATCGCTTACTGATTTAGCGGTTTGACTCGAATTTAGGTGCAATGCCTCCGAGTCCTCAGACTTTTAGGAATTCCCAACACGAAACCCGACAACGAGTTCATCTGTGTTCGTGAGGATGCGCGCTGGGCCTTCGACGCTGCGAATCCGGACTTCCGGCGAACTTGCCTTGATCTTTTCGCGCTTCGAGCTGCAGATATTTTGGACAAAGTCCGCCGCGACGAGCAAGGACTGCTGGCCGGCGGCGAATCCTTCGGATAGCTTCTCGCTAGCGAGACCGCGCGGGCGTTTCGCCCGGCGTCGCTTGTCGGCTTGTCAAACAACGGGGGTCGCTCATGAGACTACGCACATTGCTGTTCGTCGTTGCCGCGTTGGCGTGCGCATCGCCGCTCTACGCCCAGTGGCCCGTGGGGAGCCGCGGGATCCAGGCGGCCAGTCTGGCGAGCGTCGGCGCGTCGTCGCCGGTGGCGGATGCGATGGGCGACGCCCAGGACGCGTTTGGCGACGGACCGCCGCTGTTGGACATCGACACGGTGAGCGTCGCGTACGACGACGAGGCCTTGAACATTTCAATGACATTTTTTGGGGAGATCACGCCCCCTGAGTTAGGGCTTCCCAACGGTCTGGTCGGCGTCATCGAGCTGGACGTCGATCAGAACGCCCTCACCGGCGGTCCGCCGCTCCAGGCGAATTTCAGTCCGCCGTTTCCCACACTGGATGTCGGGGTCGATTTTCTCATCGTGCTCTTTCAGGGCGTGTCACAGCCCGGCGAATTTGCCGTTGTGGACCCTGACTTCGGCCTTGTGGCGGCCGTGCCGGCCGCCTACACGGCCAATAGCATCGCCACGCGCGTCCCGCTCGCGCTGCTCGGCGACGACGATGGGTTGGTCAACTTCACGGCGATCATCGGGACCGAGCCTCAGCCGACCGACGCGATGGACGTGATCGGGAGCAGCGTGCCTGTGCCGGAGCCAGGGGCGCTGACGTTGATGGTCGTGGCCGTGGCGGCGACGTTGGGACAGATGGTCCGTCGAGTTTGAGCGACACTCAGCGGTTTGCTGAGGGCAGCTCTTAACTTACATCGCAAGCATTCGCTGCAGACGCAGTCGGGGCCACCCGCGTGCGCGTGGGTTGTCGCACGATGGGCTGCCCCCTCCCCAGCCCTCCCCGCGAGGGGGAGGGGGCCGGAGGGGACCTGCAAGGCCGTGAGCGCGGCTTACACGCGATTGCGTCCGGGAGCGACTGGCTTGTTCCCGTTCATCGCGGCGTAGCCGGCGCGGGTGAGCGAGTAGCCGCCGCCGAACGTTTCCGCGACGAGGAGATCCTTTTCGGTCAGCAAGCGCAGCGAGGCGGCGTGCTTTTCGAGCTGCGGGCCGCTGAAGCACAGCATCTCGCCGGGGCTGACCAGGAACGAGCGGAAGACGGACAGGGCCGATTGTTCGGCGTCGGATAGCATGGCGGCCACTTTCGCCCGGACGGGCGTGAGGGGAGGCGTATGGGGTGGCATGCCCTCGGAGGTCTGCCGACGTGGGCATGAGCGTCGGCCGAGCATGCCCACGCGGACGAGGGCATGGCACACAATCCGCATGGCATGCAACGGTCAGTCGGTTGTGGGCTCCTCGTCGAAACGGTCGCGAATCGGCGGCTCGGCGGGGGCGGGCTGCTCTTTTTTGCGTCGCTTGTCTTCGCGTTTGGATTGGGCTTTGCGTTTCTTTTCTTGCTCGCGCTGGCCCTTCTGGAACGTGTTGCGGTTTTTGGCCATCGCAGACTCCTCGAAGCGTGTCCATGAAGCGGCACTCACGCCGCGTCGCCGGAACTCGGCGCGCGAACGCTCACGATGAGCGACGCCGCATGCCCACGCGGACGTGGGCATGGCACACGGCGCATTGCGCGCGACGCATTACCAGCGACGACCGCCTCCGCCGCCGCCCCCATAACCACCGCGTCCGCCGCCGCCGCCGCCACCGCCGCCGGGGCGACGCTCTTCGCGGGGCCGGGCTTCGTTGACCTGCAGCGCACGGCCTTCGTGGTCGACGCCGTTGAGGCCGTTGATGGCGGCCTGGGCGTCTTCGTCGCGTTCGAACTCGACGAAGCCAAAGCCCTTGCTTTGTCCGGTGTCACGATCGGTGATGACGTCGGCGCTGCGGACGGCGCCGAATTTCATAAACATGGTCTCGAGGTCGGCGCTCGAGACGCTGTAGCTGAGATTGCCACAGTAAAGTTTCTTACCCACGAGAGTTACTCCACAATTCGAGAGGGTCGACGCCGCAATTCGGAAGGCCCGGGCGTCGGTCGGAAGGGACTCAAAGCGAATCCCGCTGGCAGGCAAGACGAAGAGCGAGGCGAGGAGCTCTTCGGAAGAAGAAGCGGCGACGCGAACACGGTTCGACGAACCAACCGCCAGCATTGTAGCAGATTGGCGGGGCGCCGACAGGGGACAAACACGGCCGCGAAATGGAGCATTCTTGTCGCTCCGAGAGCCTGTCCTGCGGTCCGCCAAAGGTCCGGATGGTCCTGATGGTCGATTTGCGGGGGGGAGGCCTCGGCAGGGCCTTCGGCGGACCTGAGGGCTGGCTCGCGGCGTGACGATCCGATTTGGCTGCCATGAGACGTCCCACGACCGCTAGCGTGTGACACGCCGACTCGCGCCCGGCCACGAAGGGTGCCGCACATAGGCACTGACGGATGACGGCCTACGCCGATACGGTTCGAGCGGCGCGCCGGCAGGCGCTTGATGTGCGGCCCCCTCGCGGAGGATTGTCGATGACGTCGGGCAAGGATTTTGAGGCGCGGATTGCCGATTTGGAAACAGACTTGGAGTTTCTGAGCGATCCTGCGCTGCGCGAGATCGCCAGTGGCGCGTTGGCTTACCTGCGGAGGGTGCATCCCGACCGGCTGGCGGGGCGGGCGGCCAATCCGGCCGAGCCACCGGCGTCGGGTGATGCCATGGCTTCGACGCCATCGCACGCATAAGCGGCACGGCAGTGAGCGGCGCCGCGCCCGTCGCATGGAACGTGCCCTCGTCGAGTTCCCCCTCCACGGCGCCGCCTACGACGGCGCCAGCCCCCGCGATACAATGTCGAAACGACGAACGGGGTGTCTCTGGAGGGCGGTACGATGCAGCATCTTTTGGCGGCGACCGATTTCAGCGAGACGGCGGGGGCGGCGTTTCGCAAGGCGATCGAGTTCGCGAATCTCTGCGGCGGAAAGATCACGCTCATCCATGTGATCTATGCCGAGAAGATCAACGAAACGCTGCTGGGGCTCGATGCGATGGAGTACCTGGCCCGGTCGGCTGACGAACCGTCGGTCTACAAGCCGAACGAAGGGCTGGCACGGCTGCGCGAGGCGGCGGAAACGCGGCTCCATGGCATGATCGCCGGCGTTGACGGTCGGCGACCGGACATCGACCCCGTGGTCGTCGAAGGGCGTCCCTCCAAATCGATCGCCGAATATGCGTCGACGCACGGCGTCGACCTCATCGTCGTCGGCACGCATGGTCGCGGCACGCTTGGCAAGGCTTTTTTGGGAAGCGTGGCCGACAATGTCATCCGGCAGGCGGAGTGCCCGGTGATGGTGGTGCGGAAGTAGGGGCGAGACGGCTCGCTTCAACTGGCGTTGCGAGACCTCTTGTCGCTTTCGCGACCCCGGTAGGCGAGGACGCCAACCGGGGCCATCCCGACGGGGCGCCCCGAATGGGGGACGCGAAATTGCTTGCGGTGCTGCGCCGCCGCGCGGTAAAATGCAGGCGCTTTGCGCGGTTTTGGGCATTCTCGCCTGGCGAGGAGCGATCAATGCGCGCACGCCTTGTCTTGATGATCGGGTTGCTCGCGCTGGTTGTCTGTCGGCCAGCGCCCGCACGCGGCGACTATGTCTTTACGAAGATCGCCGACACGGCCGGCATGTTCAGTGGATTCGGCGGCTCGCCGAGCGCGCCGTCCATCAACGATGCGGCAACCGTCGCGTTCTTCGCTATGCTCGACGCGGGAGGCGAAGGGCTGTTTACCGGCGACGGCTTCGGACCGACCGCCACGATTGTCACCGCAGATTTTTTTGGCCCGAACGCGTTTCTCGGCATCCCGACGACCCAGCCGGCGATTAACGCGTTGGGGGTCGTGGCGTTCAAAGGAGCGCTCGACACGGGGGTGACAGGGATCTACGTCGGAGACGGCGGGCCATTGGGAACGATCGCCGATGCGACGAGCGTGTTCTACGACGATTTTGGGACGGCGCCGGCGATCAATGATGCGGGGTTGGTCGCGTTCAGTTCGGTCAGCGCGGGGCTCGACGGCGTGTACGCCGGCACGAAGGATGCGGGCGTGACGACGACGATCGTCGATTCGGGGCCGTTCTCGGGGTTTCTCGACGGGGGATTCAGCAACGGCGTGTCGGTCAACGAATTGGGCGTCGTGGCCTTTGTGGGTCTGATTGCGCCGGGGCCCATACGCGGCGTGTACAAAGGGGCCGGCGTCGGCGTGACGCCGATTGCGGACGAGTCGATCCCCGAGGTGGCGCCGACGCTGTTCTTGAACGCGCCGGCGATCAACGATGCGGGGACGGTCGCCTTCCGCTCGGCTCGCGACGCCGGCGGCGAGGGCGTGTTCACCGGCAGCGGCGGAGCGCTGGCGACCGTGGCGACGAGCGACGGCGCCTACAGCGGCTTCGAGCCGGCGGGGTTGTATCCGGCGATCAACAACGCGGGGGATGTGGCTTTCTTCGCCGGTTTGGATGGGGGCGGCCACGGCATCTTCACCGGGCCGGACTCAGTGGCGGACAAGGTCGTCAAGGCGGGCGATGCGCTGGATGGATCGACGGTCACCGACCTGCGGTTCTCTCGTCTGGGCCTCAACAATTCGGGGGACGTGGCGTTTTGGGCCATGCTGTCCGACGGGCGGAGCGGGATTTTCGTGGCGTCGCCGCCGCCGCTGCCGGGGGACTTCAACGACGACGGCATGGTCGACGGCGACGACCTGGCGCAGTGGCAAGGCGACTTTGGCGTGAACGGCGAGTCCGACGCGGACGCCGACGGCGACTCGGACGGCGCCGACTTTCTCGTATGGCAGCAGTACGTGGGAGCGTCCAATCTGGGCGCCACGGCGACGCCCGTTCCGGAGACGGGAGGCTGGGCGCTGATGGGCGGCGGAGCGCTGGCCCTGATCGGCGCTGGGCGGCGGCGATAACGCGGGCCGACTCAGTTACCCTTTACGGCCGCGAGGCGTCGTGTACGGCGACGCCCATCGGATCGACGAAGAAGTTTGGCGCGCCCGCGACAAGCAAACTGAATCGCGCCAGGGCTTCCGTGGGGCCGACGCGCTCGATGGCCTTCGGGCCGGTGAGGCTTTCGAGTTTCATGCCGGGCTTGAGTTCGCCGGCTGTCTGCCAGCCGGCGTCGGCGACTTGGAATTGCTGCTCGGGCGCGGCGACGATTGTGCGGCCCCCAATCTCGATCGCGAGCATGGCGGCTTCACCTTGCTGGTCGACGGCGAGCACGAGCTGAAAGCTCAACTCGTCGGTGGCGCCGTTGCGGGAAAGGACGCGGTCGCCGGGGCGAATCTGCTCGATGGGCGCGAGGCCGGTTTGCGTCCACACGTCGATGCCTTGAGCGATAAAATGCTTCGACTGCGTTTGCGTACGCCACCAATCCCACCAGCGGCGCGGGATGAGCTCCGCGCGGGCGTCGGCTTGCTGTAGGTCGCCTTGCAGTACGTCGACGCGGGTTGCCTTGGCGAGAACGGCGTGGAGCCGTTGGTTGAGCGCGGCGGTCGCCTCGTTGTCCGCGGCGATTTGGGCTTCGAGATCTTTGAGAGACGCCACGGGGCGTGCGTCGCCGCTGACGCCTTCGAGCGTGCCGGCGACCTGGTTCGGGTTGTCGGGGTCGGCGCCCTCGCGAGTGAGGACGTAGTGGTATTGGACGCGATCGGGTTGGTATCCCGTGACGACCTCGCCGGAGGATCGCCGCACCTTGGCGCCCCAGGCCGCGACATCGCCGCTGCTGTAGTTACCGCTGGGGCGGAATTTGTTGTAGAAGGCGGGGCCCATTTCGCCGGTGTAGGCGTAGGCGGTGTACGACTCGACGACCGGCCCGCCGGGGTCGACGGAGACGCTGACGTTCAACTCGATCGGCGTGGCGAGTTCGGCGATGAGTTGCGGGACGTAGCTGTGATACGGGCGCGATTCGAGGGCGCGGATCGCTTGCTCGCGGACGTACTCGTCGGAGGCGTCGACGGCCAGGCGCGCGAGCAGTTCCGCCGCGGCGTCGGTTGGCATCTTAGCGACGGTTTCGACGATCAGCGAGATGATCGCGGCATCTTCGACAAGGAAGATTTCCTCGATGAGCGGCAGGGCGCGCGGCTCGTCGATGGCTTGAAGCTGCCGCAGCGCGGCTGCGCGTTCGGCGTCGTCGCCGTGGACGATCGCCCGTTTGAGCTTTGTGAGTTTGGGTCGCCATCGGCGGTCGGCGCGCTTGGCGGCTTGTTCCTCTTGCTTGGCATGGTCGATTTCATCGGAAGTCAGAAGCAGGCCCTGATACTTTTGCAGGCCGAGCGCTCGGATCGCGTCGGAGCGGTCCGGCTCCAGGGCCAGCAGCGACCACCAATGGAGGCGCTCTTCGTCGGCGAGTTTTTGCTTGCGGCACCAGAGCGCAAGGCGCCGCTCGCCGTCGGCCGTGCCAGCGTGCTCCTCGCGGAGCTGGCGGTAATGGGCGAGCCGTTCGTCCGCGGCGGCTTGGCGGATGGCGTCGGCCAGCGGCAGCGGTTTGCCGCCGACGGTGACGAGGATCGCGGCCAGCTCGGGCGGGAGGGGGGCGATGCGTTGCGATGGCGGCGCGTCGATTGCGGGCGCGGCTCCGCCGAGCGGGGCAGCGGGGCCGACGAGGACTGCCAGCGCCATCGCGACGAAGATCAATGCGCGGCGGCGAACGGGCGAGTCCATGCGAGGAATGGCCTGGGTCAAGGGCGGCGGATGGTGCGTGACGTGCATTGTCGCCCCACGCGGGATGACGTGGCAAATGCAATCCAGAAAGCGGCTGGCTTCGGCGGACGGAAGGCACGGGCCGACTTTTTGGAGTCGAACGCCGATTAATTGGAGTCGGCGGGCCGGCGGCTGCCAGTAGGATCGAACGTGTGAGGAGAGGCGTCCGGAGGCGATTCTGCGCTCCCGTGAACTGCCGCCTCCGGCGGACTTGTCAGGCGATTTCATCCAAACATGCAGGGGATACTCATGTTTGCTTTTCGGGCGGACCATCGGCGGCTGTTGGCGGCGGCAATCCTGGCGGCCGTGGGGGCGGCGCTGGGGGCGTCCGGCGCGTCGGCTCAGCAACTCTACTACGAGGACTTCGAGGACGAGACGCTCGCCGGCAATGCGGCGATCGCCAATGGAACGATCGCGGGCGGCTTCCTCAGCCTGGACGACCCGGCGGCGGCGCGGGGGACGTTCTCGGTGGTGCAGGATTTTTTCGCCGAGGTGATGACGTTCTCGTTCGACGTGGTCGAGCCCATCGTCCGAGGCGAGCCGGCGTCGATGGAAGTGGTTCTCCGCGCCGGCGTGGGGACGGCGCAGAACACGCTGCAGAACGCCGATCAAGTGGTCGAGTCGATCATCTACCGAGATGGCAATCGCGGCGCGTACGTCAACAACGGCAACGAGACGATTTTCCTCGTGGCGAACAACAAGGCGACGGATCTGGTCTTTAACAGCCCCATCGATCAGACGCCCGTGACGCTGACCGCGTTCCAATACATTCCGTACGTGCTGAATCACGACACGACCACGTTTGGGCAAATCAAGGGCGTGTCGAACTTCAACGGCGGCGCGCGGCCGATCACGCGGCTGGGCATCGGCAGCTCCAGCACGGCCCATGTGGGGACGTTCGCCATCGACAACGTGCTGGTGATGACCGGGGCGACGTTTGAGCGCGACCTGGTGCAAAAACAACAGGGCGACGTCGACGGCGACATGGATGTCGACATGGACGACTTCACGTTCATCCAGAACCACTTCCAACAGAGCGTCACGATGCGTGAAGAAGGGGATCTCAACGACGACGGGATGGTCGACTGGGTCGACTTCCGGCAGTGGAAGGACAACTTCCCGACGCCGCCGCCGCCGCCGGGCGGCGGGGCGCAGGGCGTGCCGGAGCCAGCGGGCGCGATCTTGGCGCTGGGGGCATTGCTGGGGATTGGGCGCGTTCGGCGTCGCGTCTAGTGCTCGACTCCAACGACGACTCGCCGTCGGCTACTGCGAGGCCCTCGCGTCGTCGCCAGGGCCGTCGATCTTTTCCAGACGGCGCTGGATGTCCCAGTGCATCCCCAGGGCTAAAACTTCGGCCAACAGAATGACGGCCCAGAGGGCCCACGCCATGCGCGTCGAGCTGCCGACGGCCAGCGGCAGCAGGAAGCAGCCCAACAGGATCACCACGAACTGCATGGCACAACCCAGGCCGACGCCGACGAACGGCGGGCCGTGCTGGAAGAGGTTGCGCACCCGGCCGGGCAGCTCCAGCAGCATGCTGACGGCGGCGGCGAGCATCGGCCACTGCATGTTGGCGTCGGCGATCCATCGCCAGATGTGCGCGACGTCGGCGTCGAGCTGCTCGCGCCACGGGAGGCCGCTGTTTTGGGAACGCACGGCGATGGTGATCGCTCCCGCGACGGCAAAGCCGATCCACAGCCGCAGCGCCTGAATCGCGTCTTTGTGTAACCCCGGGTGGCGGGCGAGCAGGTAGAGCACGGGCAGGGCTGCGATGAGGGCGAGATACTGGGCGACCATCGGCAGCGCCAGGTGCCAGACCGTGGCGTTGCCAAGCCATAAGGCGCGGGCTGTGAGCGCGGCGACGACGCCCGCGGAGGCCAGCCGCAGGGCGATGTCGGTGACGGTGAGCGTTCCGCCTTCGTTGTGGAGCAGGTGGCGCGCGTCGTCGACGGTGAGTTTGTTGACGAGCAGTCGCGTCGATTTGGGGGGCTGATTTTCGGCCGGCATGGCGCCATCATAGCGTGCCGGCGAGGAACGGCGATGGGTCGGCTTGTGATCCAGTCGCACAGCGGCCCAGAGGCGCGCGGGCTCGACTTATCAACGACATGGCGATTGCGAAAGGGAGGATTCATGGTAACGCGAAGAGAGGGACTGATCGCATTGGTGGCGGCCAGTCTGGCGGCGGGAGTGACGCTCGCGGCGCAATCAGGCGGCTCGGGGGCGCTGCCGTCGAGCGTGTTCGACTGGACGAAGCTGCGCGTCGAGGGGACGGCGGTGGGCGAGCGGCGGGCCGTGTTCGATTCGCGGTCGGCGACGTTGGACCGGATCGAGTGTCACGTCACGACGATCCGCGGCGGCGAGGCCCCGCATCCGCCGCACAAGCACCTCGAGGAGGAGCTGATCATCGTCAAGGAAGGGACGCTCGAAGTGATGCAGAACGGGTCGACGACGGTCGTGGGGCCAGGCTCGGTGATCTTCGAGGCATCGAACGACCTGCACGGGCTGAAGAACGTGGGCGAGACGCCGGCGAGTTACTTCGTGATCAAGTTCTGGCCGAGGGGGCTGCTGCCGGAAACGGAGTGAGGTCGACGTTTCACCGTCCCGCCTGGCAGGCTAGAATTGAGTGAGGCCGTCGATACCATACGGGGTGGGCGCCACGCATGATCACCTATCGCGCAATGTACAAGTTTCTGCCTGACGGGGTCCATGCCGAGGTGCTGGACTTTCCGGGGGCGATCTCCTGCGGCCGCGATCTCGACGATGCGCGACGCTCGCTTGCAGGGGCCCTGGCGGATATGGCGGAGTCGGCACTTCTCGACGGGCAGTCGCTGCCGTCGCCCAATCCCTCGGCAAGCGACGCGGAAGCGGACATCGAGGAGCCGATACACCTCCTGTTGCAGGGCGCAACGCGCGTGTTGGAAGTTGCTCAGGACGCTGGCCCATGAAGCGGCGCGAGCTGCTGCAACACCTATTGCGCCACGGATGCCGATTTGTTCGCGAGGGCGGCGACCACTCAATTTGGGAGAATCCGGCAAACGGTCGTCGAACCGCCGTGCCGCGCCATCGGGAGATTCCGGACTTTACGGCGCGGCGGATCTGCCGGCAGCTTGAGATACCGCCACCGACGTAGTTGGGATCGAAGGGGGGCTATACGATTCGTTGGTAGTCATGCAATTTGCCCGTCGCGTGTTTCTTGTTGCCGGAATCTACGGGCTGATCGTGCTCGTGCCGCAGTATTTTCTGGAAAGGCGGATTGGCGTCGACACACCGCCGGCGATCACGCATCCGGAGTTTTTCTACGGGTTCATCGGCGTGGCGCTCGCGTGGCAGGTCGCGTTTCTAGTGATCGCGCGGGATCCGGTGCGGTATCGCCTGATGATGCTGCCGGGGATTCTGGAGAAAGCGTCGTTCGGCGTCGCAGCAATTGCGCTGTATGCCCAAGGCCGGCTGGCGCCGATAATGCTCGCGGCGGGCTGCGGCGATCTCGTGTTCGCGGTGCTGTTCGCGATCGCGTATTGGAACACGGGGAGCGGATTCACCACAGAGGGCACAGAGAGCACGGAGTAAGGAAGTCAAGAAGTTCAGTAGTGCAGCATCTCGCGAATCGAATCCGCCTGTCACTTTTGCTTTTCCCTCTGTGACCTCCGTGTCCTCTGTGGTGGACTCTTTGGCTTGTTTTGAGCCGGCTTAGGCCGCGCCGTGCGGTTGTCGGCTTTGCCGGTCATTTCGAAGAGGAATCGGCTGGGGATCGTCTCGCGCGGTTTGCCCCACTTGCGGCGGGAAAGGGCCAGGGTGAGCGTGAGCCGCTCCTGGGCGCGGGTGACGCCGACGTAACACAGCCGACGCTCCTCGTCGATCGACGCGTCGTCGGGCATTTCCAGCGAGCGCTTGTGCGGCAGGATGCCCTCCTCCATGCCGACCATGTACACGTGCGGAAACTCCAGCCCCTTAGCGGAGTGGAGCGTCATGAGGGCGACTGCGTTGCGCTGCGGCTCGCTTTCCTTGTCGTCAGCGTCGTCGCGGTTGCCAAGGGCGACCTCGTCGAGAAAGCCGCGGAGCGACGGTTCCCGCGCGTTCGCCGTGTAGTTGGCGGCGGCGTTGAGCAGCTCTTCGACCGACGCCGTGCGGGCCTCGCGCTCTGTGGGGTCGGGGTAGAGACGGTCCAATTCGCGGCGGTAGCCGGAGCGATCGAGCACCGCGACCAGGAGCTTGTCGGGCGGGACGCGAGCGGACAACTCCTGCAGCGTGCGGAGGAGGGCGGCGAATTTGGCGGCTGCCTCGGCGGCTGTCGGCGCTAAGCCGCAAGCGGCGGGCGTCGAGATGGAATCCCAAACGGGGTGGCCTTGTTCGACGGCGTGGGCGATGAGTTGCTTGACGGTCGAGGCGCCCAGGCCGCGGGGCGGGTTGTTGATGATGCGGAGCAGCGACGGCTCATCGGCGGGGTGATCGATCGTCTTGAGATAGGCGAGCAGGTCGCGGATTTCCTTGCGATCGAAGAACGACATGCCGCCGACAAGTACGTAGGGAAGCTTGGCGCGGCGGAGCTCCGTCTCGAAGGCGCGCGGCTGCTCGTTGGTACGGCAGAGGATGGCGAAGTCGCCTGCGCGTGCCCCGGGCTCTTTAAGAGTGACGACGATGTCGGCGACGACCTGCTCAGCTTCCTGGGTTTCGTCCTGAAGCTGCAAGATGCGTGGCCGGGGGCCTTCGCCGCGGGCCGGGCGGAGCTGCTTGTCGTGGCGGTGACGGTTGAACGCGATCAGCGTGTTGGCGAACTGCAGGATGGCGCCGGCGGAGCGGTAGTTTTCTTCGAGCCGGACGACCTTGGCTTCGGGCCAATCCTCTTTGAAGCGGAGGATGTGCGTCACCTCGGCGCCGCGCCAGCCATAGATCGACTGATCGTCGTCGCCCACGACGCACAGATTGCGGTGCGGCATGGCGAGCGCTTTCACAATGCGATACTGGCTGCCGTTGGTGTCCTGGTACTCGTCGACAAGGATGTGGTCGAACCGGCCGGCCTCCTCGCGGCGGATCGCGGGGTGGTCGGTGAGCAGGCGTTCGCTGCACAAGAGCAGATCGTCGAAATCGACCATGCCGCGGGCCTTGAGCTGACTTTGGTAGCGCCGGTAGGCAGCCGCCGCGAGGTGCTCGCGGTCGGTCTCGGCGATCGAGGCTGCCGCCGCGGGCTGGATCGAGCGGTTCTTCCAACCGCCAATGATCGCCAGCAGGTCGCCGGGTCGGAGGGTTTCTTCGGGGACGCGGATTTCGCGCAGCGCGCCGCGGGCGAGCGACTCCTGGTCGCCGCGATCGCAGATGGCGAAATGCTGGGGATAGCCGAGGCGCGTGATGTGGCGCCGCAGGATTTGGACGCAGAGGGCGTGGAAGGTGGAAATCTGCGGGCGGATTTGAGGCGCCTTGCCGCGGCGTGGACGGGAGGCTTTGGCGCCAGTCGCCGGCTTGAGCAGGGCCAGCGCCCGCTCCTGCATTTCGCCGGCGGCTTTGCGGGTGAACGTGACGGCGAGGATGCGGTCGGCGGGCGTGCGGTGGCGGATGAGATTGGCGATGCGATGCGTCACCACGCGGGTCTTGCCCGTGCCCGCTCCAGCCAGCACCAACAACGGCCCGCGGAGCGTTTCGACGGCGTCGCGTTGGGCGGGGTTGAGCATCGCGGAGGCTGTAGGCTGTAGACCGTAGGCTGGAGGTTCGGAGGGGATCGCTTCGCCTTGACGCAAGTTGCTTAAGGGCCCTAGACTTACGGTCGATGGCGCCATGTTGAAAGATGCTGCGCCTCCCGATGTTCCTCGCCTCCAGCCTACAGTCTACAGCCTCCACCAATGAAAACCGAAGCACGTCACGAACTGGCCACCAATACGCTTGCCAAGACGCTCCACGAGTGGGGCGAGAAGCTGCGGCCGTACAGTTCGGCGATCCTCACCGGAGCGGCAGTCGTGTTGGGACTGTATGCCGTGCTGTCGATGTGGAATGCGCGGACCGCCGGGAGGGAGCAGGAGGCGTGGACCGCCTTCGAGCGGGCGCTGATGCAGGGCGACGTCGGCTACACGATGGTCGAGCAGGTGGCGGCCAGCGACGAGTTTTCCGGCAGTCCCGTGCGGGAGTGGGCGTACATGGCCTGGGCCGACCGCCAGTTGCGGATGGCGTCCGAGATGTACCTGTACGATCGCGAGGGCGCCAAGGAGCGGCTCACGTCGATCGCGGCGATCTACGATCAGTTTGCCAATCAGGCGGGGGATGCGGAGTTGCAGAATCGCGCCCGGCTGGGGCAAGCGCGCGTGAGCGAAATGCGGGATCGGCTCGACGAAGCGCGCGGGTATTACGCCGAGGTCCAAGGGCCGTTGAGCGTGGTCGCGGCGGCGCGGCTCAAGGAGCTGGAAGGGAAGAGCGTTGCTGAGACGGCGGCGTGGCTGGCGTCGGCGGAGTTGCCGCGGCTAAAGCCGCCCACGGGGCCTGGTACGCCGGGCGCTCGGCCGGGTCTTGGCGCCGATGTGCCGCCAGCGGAGGGTGCGGCGGAGCCATTTGATCCGGCGAAGACGATGGAGGAGATCCTGGGCGGCCGGTTCGACGACGATGCGGCGGACGGAACTCGCTACAGCGAGGGCGGGACGGCGGGCGACGCGGCGGCGTCCGAGGAAGCGGCGACGCCTGAAGGAGCCGCGGCGCCTGAGGACGCGGCCGCTCCCAAGACCGAGACAGCGGCTCCTGCCGCGGACGGCGCGGCGGCCGAAACGGCACCGAGCGAGACGCCCGCTCAAGACGAGCCTCCGGCGCAGCAATGAGCGCGGAGGCGCCGCATCGCGATGACGAAGGCCCCGCGACCGGCGGCGAGCACTTTTCCGTGATTGTCGACGAATCAGCCGCGGGGCGGCGGCTCGACGTATTTCTTGCCGGGGCAATCCCTACGATCAGCCGATCGCGCGTGCGGCGCGGCATCGACCTGAAGCTTGCGATGGTCGACGGGGCGCCTCAGCGGGCCTCGTACCACGTGTCGCCAGGCGAGCGGATTGAGATCACCGTGCCGCCGGGGGCGGCGGGCCCGCAGGCCGAGGCGATTCCACTCGAGGTGCTGTTCGAGGACGACGCGATCGTCGTCATCAATAAGCCGCCGGGGATGGTCGTCCATCCGGCAAAAGGGCATTGGGCGGGGACGCTGGCCGGGGCGCTGGTCCACCGGTTCGACGAGTTGAGCGCCGTGGGCGGGCCCGTGCGGCCGGGAATCGTTCATCGCCTCGATCGCGACACGAGCGGTGCGATCGTGGTGGCCAAGACCGATGCGGCCCACGAAGCGCTCGCCGCCCAGTTTCACGACCGCGAGGTGGCGAAGGAGTATTTGGCGATCGTGGCGGGGTCGCCGGATCGCGACGCCGACAGGGTCGTGGCGGCGATCGGGCCGCATCCGTCGCATCGCGAGAAGATGGCGCTGCGGGAGGATCATCCCGAAAGCCGGCCCGCGGAGACGTTCTTCGAGGTGCTCGAGCGGTTTCCGGGGTTCGCGCTGGTGCGCGCCAAACCGAAGACCGGGCGGACGCATCAGATTCGCTTGCACTTAGCTGCTCTCCGTACTCCCGTGTTGTGCGATCGGCTGTACGGCGGGCGCGCGCGGATCACCGCGGGGGAGTTGCGAGCGATTACGCGGCGGCGGTGCGCGACCGGCGAGCCGGACGAGGCGGTGTTACTAAGCCGGCAAGCGTTGCATGCGCATCGGTTGGCCATTCAGCACCCGGTGAATGGGCAGGCGTTGGAGTTCGAAGCGCCGTTGCCGGCTGACATGGAGCAACTGCTCGGCGCCCTGCGGGAGGCGAGAAGGTAGCAGGCACACTCCGTGTGCCGTCCGCCTGAAGAGCCAATCAACGTCGCGAGTGGTTCATGCTACGGCACACGGAGTGTGCCTGCTACAAAAGGAGAAGCGATGATGGGATTCCTGCACGAATTCAAGAAGTTCGCCCTGCGGGGCAACATGATCGACATGGCCGTGGGCATCGTCATCGGCGGAGCGTTCACGAACATCGTCAATGCGCTGGTGACGAAGGTGTTTACGCCGCTTACGGCCTATCTCACGGGCAATCGCGACGTATCGGATTTATCGTGGCCGTTGCCGGCGGTTCTTCCGGGCCAAGAGCCCGCCGTGATTGGTTGGGGCGCTGTGGCGCAGGCGATTATGCAATTCCTGATCGTGGCGTTTGTGCTGTTCCTGGTCGTCCGGACGATGAATCGCTTGCGGCTGCAGGAACTCATGACGCCGACGCCTGCCGGACCGCCGGAGGATGTGTTGCTGTTGCGGCAGATTCGCGACGAGTTGGTGAAACGGTAGGACGCCGTGAATCGGTCACGTCGAGGTCTGCCGAGACGTCCGGCAGGGGTGCTTGCGGGCGGACCCCTCGGGGGACCTCGGGGTGACAGGGATCGAAATCGCACTACAGCGGCGCGTCTTTTGGCGGCGGGGCGACGACAACGTCGCCGAAGAGGGCCGCCATGAGGTCGCGCGTGCCGAGCGTGCGCGGGCTGACGAGCAGCTCGCCCGCGGCGAAGCCGGCCACTTCGCCGAGGTGGCGGGACCAGCCGCTCACGCGGTCGAACACGTGCTGCTTCTCGGCGGGGAACTGTGTGGCGTAGCAGCGAATGGCGGCGATCTTCTGGTCGACCGTGGCGCCGATATCGCTGATGAGATGGCTGCCGTGCATCGGCTCCAGCGCGTAGAACGCCAGCGTGAAGTAGAGCTGCGCCTTGATCGTGTGCACCGGGAGGCCGGCGAAGTGCTCATCCCATTTGGTGAGGCGGGCGTAGAAGACCGCCGCGTCGGTAATCTGCATCGCCTGCCAGTGGTCGGGCGAGGCGAGCGGCGTCTTTTCGCCGAGACCGATGACCAGCTTGGGGCGATAGCGGCGGAACTCGGTGGCTAGCGCGCAGCGGGCTTCGAACGAGTCGAAGAGCCGGCGGTTCGTGAGTGGCATTGTGATGCGCACATCGACCCCGAGCGTCGCGGCGGCGCGGCGGGACTCTTCGAGCCGCACGTGCGGGCCGGGAGAGAGCGGCGTCGGCTCGCCGTCGGTGAGGTCGATGATGCCGACGCGGTAGCCCTGCTGAACGAGCCGGGCGAGCGTGCCGCCAACGCCGATTTCGACGTCGTCCGGGTGAGCGCCAACGGCGATCACGTCGAGAGGTTCGGGGAGGGAGTCGGCCATGGGGTGCGACTTGGGTGCCACTGCTGGCTTGC
>JBIOVA010000025.1:0-20660 GCA_044867485.1 Lacipirellulaceae bacterium
TTAGGGCGTGCCACCCAGATGTGGCGCACGCGGTCAGTCGCTTGGCAGCGCATCGGCGGCGAGCGAAGGGGCGGCGTCTTGGCGCCGGTCGCGCCGCCGCGGCTCCCGGAGAATTTTGGCAAATCTCCGATTGCACATCTTGTCGACAATCTCTATCGTGCAAAACATTGGAGTTGAGGTGACAGCATCACCCCCTCCTGCACTTGAGAGTCCCGATCCCCAAAGCACACCTGCGGCCCCGGGCCCAACGCATAAGCGAGGCTTTGATCGAGTTGAACGCGGCCTGCCTCCCCATCGCTGTGGAAGTCTCACGCGGCCCGCGTCGGCTCGTCTCGCTGGTGTTTTCTGCCGGGATCGATCGAACCGCCCTCCGGCGCTTCACCCTCAAACATCGCATCGCCCTTAGCTTGCTCAACTGGCGATGCCGCATTCGGCGTTGAGTCGCTCACGCCCATTCTTCGCTGCTCTCGGTCGCGCAGCGCACACGTTCTAGCGACCGCCGTGTTCGACGCTTGGATTGGTTAGCCGCGCGACCAGACTTCTGTAGCCGGCCCAGTTCGCGCTCGGAAAAAACGCCCGGAATCGTTCCGGGAGCCGAACACCCGAGCAATCCGGACGTATCCGTTCATTACCATCTCACGCCGCCGTGGGCCGCGTACCAGGTCGCTTCTCTCACAAGCGACCCCTTGGGCAAGGTTGTCTGGCAGCACTACCAACTGTTCGTTTGTTGGGTCGCCGCTGGCTTGGTCGTCGCGTCTTCCAAAAGACGCGTAGACGACCGGTTATGCCCCCAGGAAGGAGGCTTTCGATGAAAGTTGTTGCTCAAGAGGTTCAGGTCAATCACTGGAACAAGACGGGCTCGCCGCTCGGCAACTTACAGAAGGCCGTCACCGAGGCCTGTGGTCGCAAGAGCGCGCCGATCCGCGTCGCCCTCGTCGGCAAGAACCGCCTCGGTCACACCTGCGAGATGGAAGCCGTCGCCGGCGCCGCGACCGGTTCGAAGCTGCTCCCCTCGAGCGTGTTTGACTTCCGCCGCCGCACGTGCGAGCGGACCAGCACGTTCAACGCCGTGATGCTCATCCCCACGGGCGTCGACTGCACAATCGGCGGCCACGCCGGCGACGCGACCCCCGCGGCCCGGCTGCTGGCCTCGCAGGTCGACAACCTGGTGCTCCACCCCAACGTGGTTAACGCGTCCGACATCAACGAACAGGCCGACAACTGCCTGTACGTCGAAGGCAGCCTCATCTGCCGCCTGATGATGGGCACGATCGGCCTCCGCCGCGTCCGCCAGAACCGCGTCCTGCTCGTGACCGAGGAGCGTCCCGAGGCGCCGCACATCGTGGATAACACGATCAACTGCGCCGAAGGCGCCCGCGCCACACTGGGCATGGACATCGCCGACGTGCTGGTGCTCGAAGACGGCCTGCACATGCAGACCGGCGTCAGCGAGAGCGGCCGCGTCACCGGCAGCATCGACCGCATGGGGACGCTGCTGGACGTCCTGCAGAAGAAGCGCGGCTCCTACGACGCCGTGGCCCTGGCCACGCGGATCACGCCCCACATCGACACGGTCGAGCTGCACCGCGCCTACTTCGGCAAGGGCGGCCCGAACCCCTGGGGCGGCGTCGAGGCGGTTCTCACCCACACCACCAGCACGGTGCTCAACGCGCCGACGGCCCACGCTCCGACCATGTCGAGCGAAGCCATCCGCACTGAGCGGTGGGGCGTCGTTGAGCCCCGCAAGGCCGCCGAGGTCATCAGCAGCACCTACCTGTTCTGCGTGCTCAAGGGCCTCAACCGGGCGCCGCAGGTCGTGACCAAGATCAATGGCAGCTACGATCCGTCGATGGTCCAGGCCGAGGACATTTCGGCCCTGGTGATCCCCGACGGCTGCGTGGGCCTGCCGACCCTGGCCGCGGTGGAGCAAGGCATCCCCGTGATCGCGGTGCGGAACAACACCAACCTGATGCGGAACGATCTGCGCGATCTGCCGCTGGGCGACGGCCAGTTGATCTACGCCGAGAACTACTACGAGGCGGCCGGCGTGCTGGCGGCCCTGCGAAATGGCGTCTCGCCGTCGACGTTGGCGCGCCCGATGGCCCCGATCCGCATCGAGCGGATTCCGGCCCCCAAGGCCGCTAAGGTGACCATCGTCGCCTCCACTGCGAACGGCGGCAACGGCCACGCCAATGGAAACGGCAACGGCAAGTCGAAGACCAACGGCCGCACGGCCGTCCCCACGGTTGCCGCCAAGGCCTAGTCGCCGCGAGAGTTTGACGTAAAACCAAAGTGGCTGGGGCCGGCTTCCAAGCCGCCCCAGCCACTTTTTTGTTCCCTCGATTTAGCCCCCGGTCAGTGACCGGGGGCTAACTGCCGTGCACGATCTCGATCAAACCCGAGCCCCCATCCTCGAGACGCTCACCGAGTACCTCGCGCGCGGCGTCTATCCGTTCCACACGCCGGGCCATAAGGGCGGCCGCTTCGCGCCGCCGGAGCTCGTCGACCTCTGGGGCCCCGCGACGCTGGCCTACGACCTGCCGGCGATGACGGCCACCGACAACACGCTCCACCCCACGCATTGCGTCCGCGAGGCGCAGGAGCTGGCGGCCGAGCTGTTCGGCGCCGCGGCCACGTTCTACCTCGGCATGGGAGCTTCGACCGGCATCGCGGCGATGGTTCTCGCCGCCGTGCCGCCGGGCGAGACGATCCTCCTGCCGCGGAACGTCCACCGCAGCGTCGCCTCGGCGTTGGTTCTTTCCGGCGCCCGCCCCAAGTTCCTGCACCATGACGTGCTCCCTGAGTGCGGCGCGCTGGGCCTGTCGGCCGAAACCGTCGAAGCCGCCATCCTCGGGGTGGCATGTCCTCGTCCTCGTGGACATGTTGAAGCCTCAGCAGACATGCCCACGTCGGCGGACCTCCGAGGGCATGCCACCCAAGCCAAGAAGCCCGCGGCCCTGCTCCTCACACGGCCCACTTACTACGGCCTGGCGCGAGCTCTCGAGCCGATTGTCGCGGTGTGCCGGCGGCATGGCGTCGCGCTGCTGGTCGATGAAGCCCATGGTCCGCATTTGAGGTTCCTGCCCTCTTGTCACTCCGAGGTCAGCCGAGGAGTCCGCGCGCAAGAAGGCGGTCCGGACCCCTCGGCGGACCTCGGGGTGACTCATGCGAGCAAGTACCCCACGCCCGCCCTCGATGCCGGCGCCGACCTCGTCGCCCAAAGCTGCCACAAGACGCTGGGCTCGCTCGTCGGCACGGCTCAGGTGCACGTCGGCGCAAGCTCGCCAGTGAGCCCCGAGCAAGTGCGCGACGCGCTCAACTTCCTGCAAACAACCAGCCCCAACTACCTGCAACTCGTTTCGCTCGACGCCAATCGCCGCTGGCTGGCCAAGGAAGGCGCCGCACTTTTCCAGGAGGCCGTCGCGCAAGCCGCCGAGCTTGCTGGTCAAATCAATCGACTTCCCGGCCTCAAAGTGCTGAGCGCGGCCGACGACGAACGACTGGTCGAACACGCACTGGACCCCCTGCGAATTGTGATCAACGTCGCGGGCGCCGGCTGGACCGGCTATGACGCCGAGCTGCTGCTCCGAGAGCGATTCCGCGTCGAGGATGAGATGTCCGACTGGTTCAACGTCGTGCTCGTCACTAGCCCGCACGACGATCCGGCGGCTCGCGAGCGATTGCTTACGGGGCTCAAGCACGTGAGCGACAACCCCCGGCCCCGACCCCAGTCGTCGATCGCCCAGTCGACGCGCCTGCTCCAACCGGCCATCCCGCCGCTGGCCATGACGCCCCGCGAGGCCGCGCTCGGCCTCAAGCAGGCGATGGCACGGGATCAAAGCGTCGGCCGCGTCTGTGCGGAAAGCGTGATGTTCTACCCGCCTGGTATTCCGCTCTTAATGCCCGGCGAAATCGTCACCGGCGAAATCCTCGAAGTCTGCCGCGAACTGCTCGCCGGCGGCGCGCACTGCTACGCGAGCGATCCGACGCTTGGTACCATACGAGTCACGGCGTGATCACGATGATCACGGAATTGACAGGATCACAGGATGAGCAGGATTGACAGGATCAGGCAAGGCCTTGCAACTCCTGTTCATCCAGTCGATCCTGTTATCCCGTCCATTCAACGTCGTGTTCGTCGTGTCGTCGTGGTGAAATAGAATCCGCCGGTGATTGACATGCCGCCAACCGCCGCCACTCGCGACCGCACGCACAAGCCCGCCGCGCTCGGCCTGCCGCCGTCCTGGTATCTCGATCCGGAAATCTTCGAGTTGGAGCGGCGCGAGCTGTTTGACGTGAGCCCGCGGTTCGTCGGCCGCTCGCAGATGGTCCCCCGCGAAGGCGACTACGTCGCGCTCGAAGGCGCCAACGCCGGCCTGCTCCTCGTCCGTCATCAAGGCCAAACCCGGCTCGTATCGAATGTCTGCCGGCACCGCCAGGCGCTCATGCTGCACGGCCGCGGAAACGCCAAGCGGATCGTCTGTCCGATCCACAATTGGGCATACAGCCTGGACGGCCGCCAGGCGGCCGCGCCGCACTTCCAAGAGAACCCCTGCCTCCATCTGCCGACCGCCCGCCTCCGCGAGTGGCGCGGCCTGTTGTTCTCCGGCGACGGCGACCCCGCGGCCGATCTCGCGGCTCTGGACGACTGGGCGGAGCTGACCACGGACAACTACGTCCTCGATC
The DNA here is from genome assembly GCA_044867485.1 of Lacipirellulaceae bacterium. GTDB lineage: Bacteria > Planctomycetota > Planctomycetia > Pirellulales > Lacipirellulaceae > Lacipirellula. The sequence goes on from JBIOVA010000025.1 coordinate 4,687, forward strand.
GCATCGATTACGAGGAGCATCCGCTCAACTGGAAGGCGTTCATGGAGGTGTACCTCGAAGACTACCACGTCTCGGCGGTTCACCCGGGCTTCCGCAAGTTCGTCGACCAGGCGGACCTGCATGCACCCGAACGCACGACGCGCGGCGAGCGATTCTTCGTCGAGATGGTGGGCGCCCGCTGGCCGCTCGGCAACCCGGGCTCGCCGCGATTCGACGAGTATCAGCGGCTGCTGCTGGAAATGACTGGCGGCGACGCCCCGCCCTTCGGCGCTATTTGGCTCTCCTACTTCCCTTCGACGCTCATCGAGTTCTATCCCTACGCGATGGTCGTCACGGCGTACGACCCCCTGGCGCCCGAACGCACACGAATCACGTCGCAGTACTACTTCCGCCGCGACTTGCGCGAGTCGCGTCCCGACTTCGTCGCCGCCTGCCACGCCGTGCTCAACGAGGTGACGGACGAAGACCACGACGCCTCCGCCCAGCTCCATGCCGGCCGCCGCGCACTCTGGCAGCAAGGCGTTGAGCTCCAGGGCCCCTACCAGGAACCGATGGAGCAGGGCCTCCGCTACTTCCACGATTTTCTGCGCGCCGCCTGTCGCTGTTGAGCGAAGCTGAAAGCGCATCAATCCGGAACTGACAGGATCACAGGATGATCAGGATTCACAGGATGTGAGCAAGGCACTGGTCAGCGGGTCAATTTCGCCAAATCCATTTCGCCGCGGAGCTTGCTCCGCGTCGCCCCGCTGGCATTCTTCATCCTGTCGATCCTGCGAATCCTGTGCTCCTGTCAGTTCAGCTCACTCTCCCGCAAGCTTTGCGGCGTCGACCGCGTGCGCATAGAACCGCACGCCGCCGCGCCCGCCGGGCTCCCACGCGCCGGGATGATGGTCGAACCCCGTTGCCAGGTCGGTCGATCGATAGTTGGTGAATCCCGCCTGCGTGATCTGCGGTCCGCGGGCTTCAATCGCCGCCGCCGGCTTCGCATCCGGCCGCACAATGGCGATGTGACCGGACTGCGTCCCGTCGGGGTTCTTGAACACAGCGATGACCAGTTCCCCTTGGTTCGCCAATTGCTGGGCTTCCAAGGGCGAGGCGACGGCGCGCCATCCCGCCTGCCGACCCTCGGGGCTGGGAAGCCAATCGAACTGCGCATTGGCCAGGAGCACGTGCGAATGCTCCGGCGGGTGAAGCAGGTAGATTCGCAGGGAGTCCGCCGCGGCCGCCGCGAACGCACTGCAATGCGTCTCGTCTGCGGCGAGCGGCGTGAGCCGCTTGCCGTGCTCTTCCAGCAGCGGCAGCCCAGAACGCCATGCCACATGGTCCTGGCCCTTCAGCCAGAGATGCTCCACGTCGAGTTGGTCCACGGCTTTGGCCAGCCACTGCCCGGCAGCGGTCAGTTCGCCGTCGTACGCCGGCTCCGCTCCCTGCCCCGCCGTTGCCAGCACAGCTAAAGCCGCTAATCCGCGAAACAATTCTCCCAGCCGGCGGTTTAATCGGCGCATCGTTGTCCCCGCGCACTCGCCCCGTCGTTCGCCAACGGCAAGCGACCCCAGCGGTCGGCTTGCGAGACCCCCATCGTAAAAGCGTCGCGGCCCGGTCGCAACGCACGCGTTCGCCTTGACGGCAATCGCGCGTCGCCGCTTAGAATGTCGCCGCCCTGAACAACCTCCCGCTCCCCCCACCTCTTACCTCGCGTGGAGAAGCCCCAATGCACGCCCTGATCATTCGTCGTTCCCAAATCCTGCTGGGATGCCTGTCCGCTCTGGTGCTAACCGCCCCCGCCCAAGCCGCCAACTGGACCCGCTTCCGCGGCGAGAACGGCTCGGGGGTGAGCGCCGACTCGGCGCCGCTCCCCGCCCAGTGGAGCGACGACAAGAACGTGGCCTGGAGCGTCGACCTTCCGGGCGACGGCAAGAGCTGCCCCATCATCGTCGGCGACAAGGTGATCCTCACCGCCTGGACCGGCACGGGCCCCGACGACCTCATGCGGCACGTCCTGTGCTACGACCGCCGCACCGGCAAAGAGCTCTGGAAAAAAGATGTGCCGCCCACTGTGCCCGATGAACAGTTTCGCGGCATGTTCCAGCAGAACGGCTACGCCTCGCACACGCCGGTCACCGACGGCGAGCGGATTTACTGCTTCTTCGGCGTGACCGGCGTGATCGCCTACGACATGGACGGCAACGTCGTGTGGGGACCCAAAAGCGTCGGCACGGAATTCAACGACCGCGACTGGGGCTCCGCCTCTAGCCCGATTCTCGACAAGGACCTCGTCATCATCACCGCCGGGGCCGAGAGCAAGTCGATGATCGCCCTCGACAAGGCGACCGGCGACGAGCGCTGGAAGCAGCCAGCCGATGCGCTGGGCGGCGTCTGGGGCACACCGGTGCTTATGGACGGCGCGGGCGGGCAGCAGGACGTCGTCGTCGGCATCGGCGGCGAAGTGTGGGGCGTCAATCCCGACAACGGCAAGCTCCGCTGGTACGCCCTCGCCGGCGAGGGCGAAGGCGCCCGCATCAGCGCGATCGTCGACGGCGGACTCGCGATCATGCTCGCCGAGCGCGGCGGCAACGCCATCGCCGTCCGCGGCGGCGGCAAGGGCGACGTCACCGGCACGCACATCGAATGGAGCAAGAACTACCGCGGTAACATCGGCACGCCCGTCTGCCAAGACGGACTTATCTATTGGGTCGGCAACGGCGCGCTCAACTGCGTTGACGCCCGCACCGGGGAGCAGGTGTACCAGGAACGGCTCCAAGGCCCGCCTGCGCCTGAAGGTCAAGCCGCGGCTGCGCCTCCCGCCGAAGGCCCCGGCCCTGGTCCTGGCGGACCCGGCGGCCCAGGTGGATTCGGCGGGGGACGACGCGGAGGCCGCGGTGGACGAGGCGGCGGCATGGGCGGCCAAGACTACTCCTCGCCTATCATCGCGGACGGCAAGATCTACTTCGCCCGCCGCAACGGCGAGGTCTACGTCTTCGCCACCGGCCGGGAGTTTAAGCAACTGGCGGTCAATAAGTTCAGCGGCGAAGCCGACTACAGCGCCAGCCCCGCGGCCAGCGACGGCCAGCTTTTCATCCGCTCAAGCAAGAAGCTCTACTGCCTCGCCAACGCGGAGTGAGAGCCATTTAGCCCCCGGTCACTGACCGGGGGCTAAGTGCGACGTTGGTCGACGACGACGGCGCGCCATCGCGCCAAGACTGCATCCCATCGCTCCCAGCGCCGCCGCGCCCGGCTCCGGGACGCTCGTCACCGGCGTACTCGTCATCCCCAAGTTTCGCTGCCACAGCGTGAAGTCGGCTCCGTCGACGTCGCCGTCCATGTCGGCGTCGCCCTTGTCGAGAAATGCGCCCGACGCCAATCCGTAGTTGGCCTTCCAAATGGCGTGGTCGGCCGCGTTCACAATCCCGTTCCGGTCGAAGTCGCCCGCCTTCAGGTTGAGCACCTTCACCGACGTGACGCGCACGGTGTTGGGAACCTCGATGTCGTCGATGGAGTTCCCCGAAAAATTTCGCAGCGGCAGGTCGTTGAACGGCGCCGACAGCGAAAATCCAAAATCCGGCGGCAGCGGCAAATCGCCGATCGCGTCGACCACCGTCATCCCGTTGCCCAGCACCATGCCGAACGCCGAGAACCCGCCGTCGCTTCGCGTCGGGCTGTCGAGGAACGAATTGTTCCCCTGATTAATGAACCACTGGCTGGTCACCGTGTTGGGCCCGGACTTCGCCATCGCGATCGTCCCCCGCAGGTTCGACGGCCCCGCCACGCCCCCGCCCGGCTCGTCGGCGATCGCCGCGGTCGTGACGACGTTCTGTTGGCTCAGCACAGGCTGATTGTCGATCAAGCTGAACCCGCCGCCCTGAATGACGAAATCTCGCAGCGGCCCGCCGGCTGTGTCGGACGTATCGCTGTTGCGGTGGATCACGGTGCCGTTGTACTTGTTCGCGTTCACGTAGCTCAAGAAGTTCGTCGTGCTCCGCGGCATGGCCGTGTCGAACAACTGAATGTCGAATGCGCCCATGCCCTCGATCGTGAACCGCACGACCGGGGCGGCCTCAACGCCCGACGACGCCATGGCCCACGCCGCGAGCGCACTCGTCACCACGCTTAATGTTGATGCTCGCATTCGCATAATTATTTCCCTCGTCGGCGACGTCGTTGACGCAACGCAGCGGCCACAGCCAGCGCCGCCAGCGTGGCGCTGGCGGGCTCCGGCACGGCGCCCATAGTTGGCGCACCAAAATTCTGTCCCAGCGTCCGTTGCCACACGAGATGGTCCATTCCATCAACGCGCCCATCGCCGTTGCCGTCGGCTTCGGCTTTCGTCGTCGATCCGAAGTCGGCCCGCCACACCGTCAGGTCAGACGCGTCGACCTTTCCGTCGAAGTTGTAGTCGCCGGCGGGGACGTTTAATGTCCGCACGTCCAGAATCACGACCGCGTCGTCATTTCGAACGTCTTGCTGCTGCAACACCTTCTGAATGTCGTAGACGGGCACCTCGTCGAAGTCTTCGCCCGCGGCATTCTCAGCGGTCGCGGCGTTGACCGTCGTTAAGTTGTTGATTGCATCCGCCACTGTCATGCCGGCACCGACGACGCGGCCGAACGCCGTGAACGAACCGTTGCCCGGCAAATCCAGGAACGTATTGTTGCCGATGTTGATGAACCACTGGCTCGTGGCGCTGTTGGGATTCGACCCTTTGGCGTACGACAGTGTGCCTCGTAAGTTGGAGATGCCCGGTTCGTTGAGGACGGGCGGGTCGGTGGCAATGCCTGCGGCCGCGAAAATGGAGTTGTTCAACTTAAATCCACCGCCTTGAATCACGAAGTTTGACGTGCCGCCCGTCGGTTGCTGCGGCACTCGGTGAATGAATGTGTCGTCGTAGCGGTTAGAGTTTGCATAATTGAGGAAGTTCTGAACGCTCAACGGCGTCGCCGCGTCGAACAGTCGCACGTCGATGTTTCCGGAAGTGGTCTGAAAACGAATGACTGTCGCCTCGGCGGGAAGGGCGCGCGCCGCCGCCCATATCATCAAAAAACACAACCATCCCCTGCGTAGCATTGCCGCTCTCGTGCTCCTGCCCGTTGCCATGATCCACTGGGTGCGCCAATATTGCGAAACAAAACTTCGCAATCGCGCCGGGAGAATCCGTTCCGGAGAATGCCGGCCGCGGCCGGAGCTTTCATCCTAGTCGCCGCCGCCGGTAGAGTCCACGAAACGGCCTCGTGCGCCCCTCGCCCGCGCGTCGGTAATTTTGGTACAATCCCGCGTTTCGGCGCGACTCCACCGCCCGTGGCCGAACGCCCGCGAACTTGTCTCTGGAATTCCGACGTACCATGACCGCTTTTCCCGAAATCACGCGCATCCCCTACGAAGGCCCGCAGTCCAACAACCCGCTCGCCTTCCGCTACTACAATCCGGACGAAAAGGTGGAAGGCCGCACGATGCGCGACCACCTGCGGTTCAGCGTCGTCTATTGGCACACCTTCCGCGGCACGGGCGCCGACCCCTTCGGCCCGGGCTGCGCCGTGCGGCCCTGGGAAGACGGGACCGACTCAGTCGAGAACGCCCAGAACCGCGCCCGCGTGGCGTTCGAGTTCATCGAGAAGCTCGGCGCCCCGTTCTACGCCTTCCACGATCGCGACGTCGCCCCCGAGGGCGCCTCGCTCGCCGAGACGAACAAGAATCTCGACGCGGTCGTCAAGGTGTTCAAGGCCGAGCAGCAGCGCACGGGCGTCAAGCTGCTGTGGGGCACCGCGAACCTGTTCTCCAACCGCCGCTACATGCACGGCGCCGCGACCAGCCCCAACGTCGAGGCGTTCGCCTTCGCCGCGGCGCAGGTAAAGAAGGCCCTCGAAGTGACCCACGAGCTCGGGGGCTCCGGCTACACCTTCTGGGGCGGCCGCGAAGGCTACCAGAACCTGTGGAACACCAACATGAAGCGCGAGCTGGATCACCTCGCCCGCTTCCTCCACATGGCCGTCGACTACGCCAAGGAGATCGGCTTCACGGGCCAGTTCTACATCGAACCCAAGCCCAAGGAGCCCACCAAGCACCAGTACGACAGCGACGCCGCGGCGTGCCTCAATTTTCTGCGCGAGTACGACCTCCTGCCGCACCTCAAACTCAACCTCGAGACGAACCACGCCACGCTCGCCGGCCACACAATGCAGCACGAGCTGGAGGTGGCCGGAGCCGCGGGCGCGCTCGGCTCGATCGACGCCAACACGGGCGACATGCTCCTGGGGTGGGACACCGATCAGTTTCCCACCGACGTGTACCTCACCAGCCAGTGCATGTACGTGATCCTCAAGTACGGCGGCCTGACCACCGGCGGCGTCAACTTCGACGCCAAGGTACGCCGCGAGAGCTTCGAGCCAATCGACCTGTTCTACGCCCACATCGGCGGCATGGACGCCTTCGCCCGCGGTCTGAAGATCGCCGCCGCGATGCGGGCCGACGGCCAGCTCGAAAAGCTGCTCAAGGAGCGGTACGCGAGTTGGGACGGCGGTATCGGCGCCGAAATCGAAGCCGGCAAGCACACGCTCGCGTCGCTCGAAAAATTGATGCTCCAAAAAGGCGAAGCCGCCCCCAACCGTAGCGGCCGGCAGGAAATGATCGAGAACCTGATCAACACGTACCTCTAATCAGGCTGGAGACTGGAGGCTGAAGGTCGGAGTAACGCTGTTCTCGGTTTTCTTACCTCCAGCCTACAGCCTCCAGTCTACAGCCTCAATTGCTCCCCTGGCTCGTCATCACCGCCGACAAGCAAGGCGTCGGCCGCGGCGTGCGGGGATACGCCCTCGTCTGGTTCCTGCGAACCTATTTCGGCCGCCGCGCCGTCGCGAAGCGCTCGCCGGATCAAGTGCGCCGCGGCGCCGTCCCGCCAGCCGAAACACTCTTCCTTGGCCTACCATCGACGCTCGCGCCCGACGACATTGGCCGGCTTGCTGACCGCACGCGTCCGCGTCGCATCGTGCCGTTCGACTACTTCGACCGCCACGAGCTTCCCTGGACCGCCGAGCAGGAGTTGGCGCTCCGCGCTCTCACGGATCGTTACTTCAAGCCGTGGCTCGAGCCCGCATGGCAATACAATCTCCGCATGGGGATGCTGCCGCTCCGGACGCATCGTCAACTCTACCTGTCGATCGCCTGGGATCGGCTTGCACGGAAGCTGGGACGCCGCCCCGCGCCGCAGTACGACGTCGCCTTCCTCGGCCGACCCAATCTCACGTCGGTCATGGGCGACGGCGGCGTCGCGCGCCTCGTCGACCAGCGCGTCGCCTGGCTCCGGGAGCTGCGCGAACGCGCCCCTGACCTGACGCTCGGCGGCGGCCTCACGGAATGGGACAATGACGCCTTCCGCCGCCGCGAAGCCGCCGACCCGTCGCTGCACAGCCTCTGCTTCCGCCGGGACAGCGTCACCTTCCCCACGTATTGGCGGACGATCCGCCGGGCGCGCGTCCTGCTCTCCCCCGGCGGCAACGCCCCGTGGACCTACCGCCACTACGAATCGCTTTACGCCGGCGCCGCGGTCGTGACGATCGACTTCCGCCAGCGCGACATGCTCGTGCCTCTGCCTCGCGAGAACATGGTCCACGTCCCCGACGGCGGGTCAATCGTCCCCGCCGTGCGCGAAGCCCTCGCCATGGTGCATGATCGCCCATCGCTCAGCGAAGAGAATTTCGCCCACCTGGAGCGCTACCTCCACTACGGCGGATACGCCAAAAGCCGCCAGGCGCTCGTCGATCGTTTCGTCGCGCAGTTCACCTAGCCCCCGGTCAGTGACCGGGGGCTAAATGGCGGGGCTTTCTTATGCCGCCGCGCGATGCATTTGCTCGAGCGTTACGTCGATCGCCCCCAGCACGCGCTCCACGCTCAACTCGCGCATGCACGCATGATGACTCAGCGGACACACGCGCTTCATGCACGGCTGGCACTCGAGCCCCAGTGACACGCTCGTCTCGTGCGCCGCGTAGGTTTGCGTCATCGCTGTGCTCGTCGGCCCAAAGAGCGTCACCGTGGGAACCGCGAACGCCACGCCGAAGAATCGCGGCCCGCTGTCGGTGGTGACCAGCAGCGAGGAACGCCGAATAACCGCCTTAGTCAACCCGATCGGCAATTCGGCCTCGTCTGCCAGACTCGCCACGCGCTCGTCTGTCGCGATTGCAACAATCCGCCGCGCGGCGTCTCGCTCCTTCGGCCCGCAATTCACGAGCACGCGCAGGTCGCGCTCCACGGCCAGTCGCCGGGCCAGCTCCGCAAACTTCTCCCCCGGCCAATCCTTCGCAGCGCCAAACGCCCCGCCGGTGTTGAACACGGCCACGGGCGCATCACGCCGCCAAGAGTGCCGCTGCCAAACGGCATCGGCCAGACGTTCGTCTGCCGCGGTCGTCGCCAGTTCCAGCACCGGCGCCACCGGCGGCGCACCAGCCGCTTGCGCTACGTGCAGGTATCCGGCGACCGTGGGTAAGAACGCGCGCCGCCACCCCCGTCGCATGGGAAACACCTTCGTCGTCAGCAGCGGCGACCGCAGATTCCCCGCCATCCCGATGCGCTGGCGCGCCCCGCTGCGATATGCCATCCAACCGGTGCGGAGCGAATTGGTCAGCAGCACGACGGCGTCGAGCTGCGCCGCCCGCAGCCGCGGCACGGGATTGCCTTCCCCCTTTTCGTAGACGACGGCCTCGTCAAACCACGCGCTCCCCGCGAGCACCTCCGCAACATACGGCCGCATGATGCCGACCATCGCGCCGTCGCCCACGTGCCTCCGCAGCGCCCGCAGCGCCGGCGTGGCCATCACCACGTCGCCGACCCAATTGGGCAGGAAAACTCCCAGCCGCATCGGTGCGCTCCTTCGCAACGATTGATTTAGCCCCGCCGCTTGCGGCGGCCGAGGCGAACTATACCCGCCGACGCAACCGCCAACAATCCAACCCCGCACATGTTGCGGAACTGCTAGCAGAGAAACTCACCACAAAGACACGAAGGCACGAAGAAAACGAGAGAGAAAAGAAAAATGATTGATCCACAGATGTTCGCAGAGAACCAATCACCGATCTCATCTGCGTCATCTGTGGAAAAATCTTTCGCCTCTTCTTTGCGCCTTCGTGTCTTAGTGGTTAATCCTCAAACCCCGCACACGCCGCGACGCAGCAGCTCTTCCGCCAGCGCATCCGCCGATGTGAACAGCACCGCATCGAGCCCCGCCGATTGCGCCCCCGCAACATTCTCCGGTTTGTCATCCGTGAAGAACACGTCCCCTGCCGAAACCCCAGCCCGCCGCACGGCGTACTCATAAATCGCCGTCGCCGGCTTCATCGCGCCCGCTTCGTAACTCAACGAATTTACGGGGAAGCATTCACGCAGAAACGGGAACGTCCCCGTGACGTGGGCCCAATCGACCGGGTTCGTGTTCGACAGGATCCCCAGGCGATTCCCGGCGGCGGCGAGCCGCCGCACCAGCGCGACCGTCTCCGGAATCTCGACAAAAATGTCGCTCGCCGCCGCATGCAGCGCCGCCTTGTCCGGCCGGCGGCCAACGCGATCGCAGAACTGCTCGTAGGCCCCGTGTGCGTCGAACTCGCCCCGCTCGAACCGCCATTGCAACCCCGGCCCCCCCGCCTCGTCGAACAACGCCGCCCGCGCCGCCTCGGCCTCGATCCCCGCGACCTCCGCCATCTGCCGGCACATTCGCTCGTGCGAGAATGACAGCAGCACGTTCCCCAGATCGAAATAAAGAAAGCTCGTCGGCATATCCATCCCCCAGTTAGCCCCCGGTCACTGACCGGGGGCTAAGTGACGATTAACCTTCAACCGCGCTGCTGCGTCTCGCGTAAGATGCTATAAGATTCCTTCCGAAGGAACCACCGTCATGCCGCTTCGACGCTCCGTTCTCGCCGCTGTCTGCCTAACGCTCGCCCTCGTTGCGAGTGCCACGCGCGCCGACGCCCCAAGCCTCTTCGCCGACGCCGAGGTCGAGGGCGCCAGCCTCCGCTTCCAGGGCAACGTGCCAATCGCCGTCTTCACCGGCACGCCCGAGGAGATCGGCCGTCAGCACGCCGCGCTGCTCGCCGAACCGGCTCGCGAAGTTCTCCAGTTCCCCAAGCGTTTCGCCGCCGAGCTCGGCATCGAGTTTCTCTGGCCGTTGATGAAGCCGGCAGGCCAGGCCCTCATGGCCAACGCTCCCCAGCGCCACAGCCAGGAGCTCGCTTCGATCGCGGCCCACGGCCAACTCGACGCCAGCGAACTGGCTGTCGCCAACACGCTTCTCGAGCTGCGCCGGGTGGGTTGCTCGGTCCTCATCGTCGATCCCGAGCACAGCGCCACGGGCGGCCCGCTTTTTGGCCGCAACTTCGACTTCCCCACGCTCGGAGACCTCGATCGTTACAGCATCGTGCTCGTCTATCGCCCCACGGGCCGCCACGCCTTCGCGTCGATCGCCTTTCCCGCCGCCGTCGGCGTCTTCAGCGGCATCAACGACGCCGGCCTCGCCGTCGCCACGCTCGACGTGTATCGCTCCGGCGACGGCTCCAACAAGTTCGACCCCGCCGGCACGCCGCTGGGGTTCGTCTTCCGCCGCATCCTTGAAGAGTGCACGACCGTCGCCGAGGCCGAAGCGCTGCTCCGGTCCGAAAAGGCCACCACCTGGATGAACCTCGCCGTATGCGACCGCGACGCATCGGCGGTGTTCGAGATCACCCCCGCCCACGTCGGCCGCCGCAGCCCCGAAGCTGGCGTGCTGGCGTGCACCAATCACTTCCGCACCGAAGGACTCGCGGTCGACAACAACTGCTGGCGCTATCCGCGCCTCGCCGAAGCCGCGAGAATGAAAGCCCTCTCCGTCGACGATGTTCGTGAGCGCCTGCACGCTGCGAACCAGGGCGAGCTCACGCTGCAAACGATGGTGTTCGAGCCCCGCGAGTTGGCCCTGCATCTCGCCATCGGCCCGCCGCCTACGTCCGACGACGAGCTCCAGCGAATCGACCTCGCCCCGCTCTTCCAAGCGTCGCCCAATGCAAGGGGCCCTGGCGCCGCGCCGTAGCGCCGCCCCCTGCTTGCATCTTCATTTCGCCTCGGAAGCCGCCCAGCAGCGCACGCCCGCCAACGCGCCGCTATCACCCGCCGAGAGCATCCCGGCAATCTGCGCCAACCGCGCCGCGCGCTCCGAAAACTTTGCACCCCCGCCCCCCGCCGCCGCCGATAAATCTCGCAGACTTCTCCGCGCGTTGTCCAGCCGCAATCGCCCCGCCGCGCCACGACCCAGGAGGCCTGCCCGTGTCGAGCGTCGACCTCTCTCGGCTCACCGCCATCGTCCACACGTGCGACCAACCTGGGAGCGTCGACCGCCTCGTCCGCAGCGTCCGCCGTTTCTACCCGCAAATGCGCGTGCTGGTCGCCGACGTGAGCCGGCGCCCCGCCGAGGTCGCCGGCGCCGACATGGTCCGCCTCCCCGCCGACGTGGGCGTGAGCGCCGCCCGCAACGCCGCCCTGGCTCGAGTCCGCACGCCATACTTCCTTCTCCTGGAGGGCGGCCACGAGTTCTCCCGCGCCACGCGCATCGAACAGCTGCTCGACCTCGTCGCCCACAGCCGCTGCGATGTCGCCGCCGGCAACGCTGAGCACTGCGAGCGCCGACTCTTCCTCTTCACCCGGCGCACGCCCGATCCCGGGCACGCCACGTTCGAGTTCGCCGACGGCGGACTGACGCTCCGCCCCGGCCATCGCCCCGGCATCGACGGCTGGCTCCCGTGCGACTTGGCCCACAATTTCTTCGTCGCCCGCACCGATCGCGTCCGCGCCTTGGGCGGCTGGGACCCGCAACTACTGGTCGACGAGCGAATCGAGTTCTTCGTCCGCGCCCAACGGTTCGGCCTCCGCGTGGGCGTCTGCCCCGACGTCGTCGTGTCACGCTGGTCTGATCCCAGTGCGGCCGCGACGCAACGCGGCGCCCGCGATTTTACCGCCCTGGCGCTCGCCAAAATGGGGATCGCCCGTCTCACCGACTTGGGCGGCCGCGTCCACGAAGCCGCCCCCACTTCCCGCGCTGCATGAATGGGCAGCCGGATCGCCACGCGGTTCGGGCGCCCTGCGTCAGTTTTCCCCTCTGAAAAAAATCGCCGCCCCCACTATTGAATATGTCGTAATATAACGATATATTTACATAGAGACCTGCCCGAGCCCCCCATGCCGACCAAAGCCCCTGCGAAACTGCTGCCGATGCCCGCCCTCGAACAGGCGGCCGAATGCCTCGGCACCCTGGCCCACCCGCATCGGCTGCGCATTGTGCAGATGCTGCTTGACGGCAAGTACACCGTCGGCGAACTCGCCGAGGCGTGCGACATCGCCCCACACATGGCCTCCGAGCACCTGCGACTCATGCAGCGCTGCGGCTTTCTCCATTCCGAAAAAGAAGGCCGCCGCCGGTACTACCGCGTCGTCGAACCGCACCTCAAACAACTCATGGCCTGCGTCCGCGGCCGTTTCGGCTGACCGCCAACCACATCCGTTCCACACGCCTTCCTGCACAAAAAAATATCGTAACATCGCGATATATTTGATTAGAAGAGGAACTCCCTCATGAATGCCTCCGTGTCCGCCATCACCCCGCGTCAACTCGAAGAGCGGCGCCGACAGGGCGAGCCGATCGACCTCATCGACGTTCGCACCCCGGCGGAGTACCAGTCGGTGCACGCCGCCCAAGCGCGCAACGTGCCCCTCGATCAACTTCGCGGCGACGCGCTCCGCGAGCTCGCCAATCGCGCCGCCAAGCAAACCCTGTACATCATCTGCCAACAGGGCGGCCGCGGACTGTCGGCGTGCCAAAAGCTGCTCGCCGCCGGCGGACTCTCCGTCGTCAACGTCGAGGGGGGCACTGCCGCTTGGGAAGCCGCCGGACTCCCTGTCATCCATGGCAAGCAGACCATTTCACTTGAACGCCAGGTCCGCATCGGCGCGGGCGCGCTCGTGCTGATCGGCATTGCCCTCGCCCATTGGGTTCACCCTGCATGGATCGGTCTGTCCGCGTTCCTCGGCGCCGGGCTGGTCTTCTCAGGAATCACGGGCTTTTGCGGCATGGCCATCATCCTGGCAAAGATGCCCTGGAATCAAGCGACCGGCGCGACCTGCAGCATGCAATCCGCATCGGCGCCACAAAACGGAATTGGCCGCGGATGAACGCGGATTGGGCGGATTGACGCAGATCGGAGGAGAAAAGAATTCAATGAGAGGAGACGCATCGCCTTTTGTGCGAATACATTGCCCAGTCAACTGAATCCTTTCGAAATCCGCGAAAATCCGCCCAATCCGCGTTCATCCGCGTCCCATTCCCCTAGCCCCTCATTGGATCCTCCCATGAACATCGTCATCATCGGCGCCGTCGCCGGCGGCGCCTCCGCCGCGGCTCGTGCCCGCCGCCTCAGCGAAGACGCCGAGATCATTCTCATCGAACGCGGCGAGGCGCCATCGTTCGCCAACTGCGGACTGCCCTATTACATCGGCGGCGTGATCGAGCAGCGCGACAAACTGCTCGTCGCCCCGACCCAGCGGCTCGTCGAACGCTACCGACTCGACGTCCGCACGCACAGCGAAGCTCAGTCGATCGACCGCACGAACAAGACCGTGCGTATTCGCTATCTGCCCAACAGCGACGAATATGACCAGCCCTACGACAAACTCATCTTGTCTCCGGGCGCCGCGCCCATCCGCCCGCCGATCCCCGGCGTCGATCTCCCCGGCGTGTACACGCTCCGCGATCTCCACGACGCCGACCGCCTCCACGTCGCCGTGCAAGGCGCTCGCCGCGCCGTCGTCATCGGCGCCGGGTTCATCGGCGTCGAAATGGCCGAGAATCTCGTGCATCGCGGGATCGAGACGACGATCGTCGAACTCGCCGACCAAATCCTCCCGCCCTGGGACCCCGAAATGGTCGCCCCGTTGGCCGACCATCTCCGCGCCAGCGGCGTCACGCTGCGCCTCGGCGACTCCGCAGAAAGCATCGTTAACCGCGACGCGCGTTTGTTAGAAGAACCTGCGGAGCGCGATGGCGCCGCGTCGCTCACCATCACGCTCAAATCCGGCGCCCAACTCCCCGCCGACCTCGTCATCCTCGCCGTCGGCGTCCGCCCCGAAAACCGCCTCGCCGTCGGCGCCGGCCTCGCCGTCGGCCCCCGCGGCGGCATCCGCGTCAACGACCGCATGCAAACCAGCGACCCCGACATTTACGCCGTCGGCGACGCGGTCGAAACGCGCCACGCGATCGACGGCTCGCCCACGCAGATCCCGCTGGCCGGCCCCGCGAACCGCCAGGGCCGCATCGCCGCCGATTCGCTCTTCGGCCGCTCGTCGCGCTACCGCGGCACGCAAGGCACAGCCATCGTCGGCGCGTTCGGCATGACCGCGGCGATGACCGGCTTCAGCGAGAAGGCGCTCCGCGCCGCCGGGGTCAACTTCCGCAAGATTACCGTCCACCCCGGCAACCACGCCGGCTACTATCCCGGCGCCACGGGCATGTCGCTTAAGCTGCTCTTCGCCCCCGACACGGGCCGCATCCTCGGCGCCCAGGCCGTCGGTCGCGAAGGCGTCGACAAACGCATCGACGTCCTCGCCGTCGCCCTCCAAGGCGGCCTCACCGTGTACGATCTCGAGGAAGTCGAACTCGCCTACGCCCCGCAGTACGGCTCGGCGAAAGATCCGATCAACATGGCCGGCTTTGTCGCCGCCGGCGTTCTCCGCGGCGATCAGCCAGTCGTGCAAGCGGACGAAGTCGACGGCGGCGCCGACTTCCTACTCGACGTTCGCTCCTCCGCCGAATTTGCCGCCGGCCACATCCCCGGCGCCGTGAACATCCCCATCGAAGAGCTGCGCTCACGCCTCGACGAACTCCCGCGCGACCGAACAATCGCCGCCTACTGCCAGATGGGCCAGCGCGGCTACCTCGCCACGCGGCTCCTCGCCCAGCGCGGCTTCCAGGTCCGCAATCTCAGCGGCGGATTCACGACCTACACGGCATCGCAAGCGGCTGGACGGCAGCGCAGTTAATCGGCGCTGCCGACCGCGGTTGGCTCGTGGTACAACGTCGCACGTCCTGGCGAACCGAACTCGCACGGAGGTCCCGCGCATGGATCTCGCCGTCGCATTTCACGCCGACATCGAACCGCCGCCGACTGCGCCCATCGCCAAGCCGTTCCTCACGGCCAGTTGGCGCGACTTCCTGATGCTCTCCTACGAGGTCGAGCCTCGCATTTTCGATCCATATATTCCGCCCGGTACGGAACTGGACGACTGGCGCGGTCGCCATTTCGTCTCGCTCGTCGGCTTTCGCTTCTGCGACGCGCGGCTGTTCGGCGTGCGCATTCCGTGGCATCAAGCATTCGCCGAGGTCAATCTTCGCTTCTACGTGCGCCGACGCGTGAGCGGAACGTGGCGCCGCGGAGTCGTCTTCATCCGCGAGCTCGCAGCTAAGCGCGCCGTCGCCGCCGTCGCCAAATGGTTCTTCGGCGAACGGTTCCAATACGTCCCACTGAAATGCCGAGTCGACCGGACGTTGCATCACTCCAACAACGCTGCGGCCGACGAACTCCACGCCCCGCAGCACATCGAATACACTTGGCGCGACAGCGGCAGCGAGTTTCTTGTTGCGGCCGACATCCTCGATACGGCGCGACGGCCCGAGCCTGATTCACTTGCCGAGTTCGTCGTCGAGCACTACTGGGCGTACAACGCCGCCCGCCGGAGCGGGACGAACGAGTTCCGCGTCATCCATCCCCCGTGGCAGATCGCACCGGCCGACGGCGCGTTGACCGGCGACGCCTACCGCCAGTATGGCCCGCGCTTCGCCCCGTTCCTGCGCGGCCACCCCGCCGCCGCCTTCTGGGCCGACGGCTCCGCCGTGCGCGTCTACAAAGGTCGCCGCATCAACCGTTAGCCGCGCTCGCGGAGGTCCGCCGCAGCGGAGCGCTCCGCTGCGGAAGACC